>JBAVTI010000549.1:0-1564 GCA_049696055.1 Paracoccaceae bacterium
GCAAAGGCCTGTTTGTCACCCAGCGCGTTGACCCGGATTTTGCCGCTGATCTGGAAAAATACGGCGTCAGATTTGACGGGGCAAGTGACCAGACGTGGCTTACGTCGCTGATGTCCTGGGTTGTGCCGACCTTGTTCTTTCTGGGGATTTGGTTCTGGTTCTTTCGCGGGTTCGCCGAAAAGCAGGGCATGGGCGGTCTTGTCAACATCGGCAAATCAAAGGCCAAGGTCTATGTCGAGCGCGATACCGGTGTGACGTTCAAGGACGTGGCAGGCGTCGACGAGGCCAAGGTTGAACTGCAAGAGGTGGTATCGTTTCTGAACGAGCGCGACAAGTATGGCAGGCTTGGGGCGCGTATCCCCAAGGGCATTTTGTTGGTCGGCCCGCCCGGCACCGGAAAGACGCTTTTGGCACGGGCAATTGCGGGCGAAGCCGGGGTGCCGTTCTTTTCAATTTCCGGGTCAGAGTTTGTCGAGATGTTCGTGGGCGTTGGTGCCGCGCGCGTCCGCGACCTGTTTGATCAGGCGCGAAAGGCGGCGCCCTGTATCATCTTTATTGACGAACTGGATGCTTTGGGCCGGGCCAGAAGCGGGTTTTCCGGTCTGGGCGGCAATGATGAAAAAGAGCAGACGCTGAACCAGTTGCTGTCAGAGTTGGATGGTTTTGATCCGGCCGTGGGGATTGTGCTGCTGGCGGCAACCAACCGCCCTGAAATCCTTGACCCCGCTTTGCTGCGGTCGGGCCGCTTTGACCGCCAGATCGTGGTCGACCGCCCCGAACGCAAGGGACGCGCGCAAATTCTTGCGGTTCACATGCGTAAGGTAAAGGTGGAAGCTTCTGTAAACCTTGACGAAATCGCCGGGTTGACCACCGGTTTTACCGGAGCAGACCTTGCCAATCTGGTGAATGAGGCCGCGATCATTGCGACACGTCGCGGGGCGGAAAAGGTGGCAACGGCTGACTTTGCATCGGCGGTTGAACGGATTCTGGCGGGCACCGAACGCCGCACACGGATCATGGCACCTGATGAGCGGTCGCGCGTTGCGCATCATGAAATGGGACATGCACTGGCTGCCGCATCGCTGCTAAGTGCGGACCCGGTGCAAAAGGTCTCAATCATCCCACGGTCTGTTGGGGCCTTGGGCTATACGATGCAGCGCCCGACCGAGGACCGTTTCTTGATCACTTTTGGCGATCTGAAGGAACGGATGGTGGTGTTGATGGCGGGGCGGGCTGCCGAAGCGATTGTGTTTGGCGAAATCTCGACCGGGGCCTCGGATGATCTGGCGAAAGTGACCGATATCGCCCGTGAATGCGTGACACGCTATGGCATGAGCGAAACCGTCGGCAATGTGGTGCTGGAGGACCGTGAGTTGCGCTGGCTGGGCGACCAACGTGCCATGGGCGGGCCGCGTGATTTTTCTGAACAAACCGCCCGCGAGGTGGATGTCGAGGTGCGGACCTTGATTGCGGCGGCTTATGCCGAGGCAAAAGCCATTCTTACCGCAAGGCGGGCCGATCTTGAGGCAGGTGCTGCGTTGCTTTTGGAGCGCGAGAGCCTGAC
>JBAVTI010000550.1:0-4387 GCA_049696055.1 Paracoccaceae bacterium
AGGATGTTCTGGTGGTCGGCTATGGCAAATCATCGTGCGATATTGCGGTGGGGCTGGCGGATGTGACCAAATCAATGACCGTCGTGGCACGGCATTTGATTTGGAAAATGCCTAAAAAGCTGATGAACGTATTGAATTACAAGTATTTGTTCCTGACCCGGATGGGCGAGGCGTTGTTTCCCTATATCCGCCTTAAGGGGGTGGAGAAGTTCTTGCATGGTGTGGGAAAACCGGTGCGAAATTCGATGGTGGGCACGGTGCAAAGCGTGATCAAGCGGCAGCTTAAGCTGGATAAGCTGGGGGTTTTGCCGGACGGGCCGTTTGAAAATATCGCACGCTCGACGGTTAGCCTGGTCACCGATACGTTCTTTGAATCGGTCGCGTCGGGCAAAATTGTGGTGCAGCGCGATGCGCAGATCAACCAATTGGTGGTGGAGGGTGGCAAGACTTTTGCCGAGCTTTCCAATGGCAAGCGGCTGTCAGCGGACATCGTGATTTGCGGAACGGGTTGGCAGCAAGAGGTGCCGTTTCTGGATGCCAGCGTGCAAAGCCGGATCCTTGATGATCGCGGAAACTTTCGGCTTTACAAGTTCATCTTGCCGCCAACGGTGCCGGCGCTGGCGTTCAACGGCTATAACTCGTCTTTCTTTAGCCCGCTCAGCGCCGAAATGGGGGCGCTGTGGATTGCTGATTATCTGATGGGAGATATGAAGCTGCCGCCGGTAGCCGAGCAGTTTGCCATCACCGATGCGCGCCTGCGCTGGATGGAGGAACGCACCGAAGGCAAGCATGCCAAAGGCACCAATATCATCCCGTTCTCGATGCACCAGATTGATGATCTTCTAGAGGATATCAAGCTGCCAATCAGCCCGTTCCGGCGGTTCATGGAGTGGCAGATGCCGATCAAGCCGGGGTACTACACCCGTGTGGCGACCAAGCTGTTGGACCGCAAAAAGCAGTTGGGGAAATAAGGGTATTTGGCGGGCGGTGTGATGCCGCCTGCCAACATCCGGCATCAGGCGCTGCTTCTTTGAAAGGCGGGAAGGCGGTCTTTGCCCGGCGCGACGAAACGGTAGGCCCCGCAAAAGGCACCGATGGATTCGGGTTTGTGAGGTGGTTTGTGGCGATATCAGCAGCAAAGTGTTTCTATTTTCGGGGATGCGATGTGTTGTTGTATGCATTTTGGCCGCTGGTGAGACGCATGTTTCGGGCCTGAAAGGCCGATGTTCCTGGGCGAGAAATCCAAGCGAATAAGGGCTTTTCCTGATGGCGGCTGCGTTTGGCGGCGGGTGGCCGAGGCGGCGCGTTCAACCCCCGGATGAAAGGTGTCATCGGCGGTTTACACTGAGCCAAGCATTTGAAACTCCCTTGCAATTTGGCAAAGTTAATCTATCTTTAAGAAGTGGACTTGCGCTTCCCTTCGACCTTTGTGGTGGCTTTAAGCGCGGGTTTTTTTGGTGATTTGAACTGTCTTATTCCTTTGGCGGGCCGGCGTTTTGCACGGGTCGCCCAAACAAAAAGAATTGTTGCTTACTCTATCGGGCAGATAGGCAAGCCGACCCGCGAGGCAATGGGGAGGAACCGTGACGTCAGGGGGCTTTTTCGCCCCAATATGGAGTTTTAAATATATGAAAAAGATATGTATTACGGGTGGGGCTGGGTTCATCGCCTCGCATTTGACTGATCACTTTTGCAAAGAGTTTCCTACCGCTGAAATCATCGTCATTGACCGGATGAACTATGCTGCCCGCCGGGAATACCTGCAACCTGCCACCAGCGGCAAGCAGGTTCGGCTGGTAGAGACTTCGATCACCAATCGCGTCGCGATGAAGCGGTTGCTGCGCGGTGCCGATCTGGTGGTGCATTCCGCCGCCGAATCGCATGTGGATAATTCCTACCGCGACGTGACGCCGTTTTTGCGCAACAACGTCGAGGGCACGGTAAGTCTTTTGCAAGCGGCGGTGGATTGCGATGTCGAGATGTTTATCCACTTTAGCACCGACGAGGTCTACGGCGACTGCCGCGAAAACAATGCGACACGGCAGACGTTGCTGAACCCGACCAACCCCTATTCGGCCTCTAAGGCGGCGGCCGAAATGTTCGTGAAATGCTTTGCCACTTCGTATGGTTTGCGCACAAGGGTTACGCGGGCGAACAACATCTACGGTACGCGGCAATACCCCGAAAAGCTGATCCCAAAGTTGATTTGCGACGCGCTGATGGGTGGCACATTTCAGGTGCATGGGCGCGGCACTGTGCAGCGTTCATTCTTGCATGTGCAGGATTTCTGCAAGGCGGTGTCGGTCATTCTGCGGTCGGGAACGGATGGCGAGATCTATAACGTACCGGCTTTGCGGGAGTATTCGGTGCTGGAGGTCGTTGATATGGTTGCCAAAGCTGTCGGCTTGCCACGCGACAGTTTCGTGACCTTTGGCCCGGATCGCCCGCATAACGACAGCCGGTATGGCATAAGGGGCGACGGCCTGCGCGCCTTGGGCTGGGCACCGGAACGGGTGCTTTCCGACGATATCGGGGGCATTGTGGAATGGTATCGTCAGAACCTGCATCTTTATGCAGCAGATCTGGCTCCTGCCATCCGCACACGGCAAATGGTGGCCGGGCTACAACCGTCGCGCCCTGCACGGCCCTCGGGTCCGACCGCGCAATATGCGCAGTTTGATAGCTAAGAAGCGTTACATGTCTTCTGAGGCAAAATGCGTCGCAGGATTGGACGGATTTTGAGTGTCGCAGGGCTTGGCAGAACGCAAGACGCCTTAGGTCAGCGGACCCGCCGACGCCATCAGGCGCTGGCGGGTTTGATTGGCTGTACTCTGCCCCAGCGAGCGTGGGGCCACAGCCAAGGCGGTCTCGCGGGTCAATGCTCCATGACGCAAGCCCATGAAACGGCCCAGTGTCAGGCGGCCCAGCGGGTCTTGCAACTCAGACGCAGCATTGCGGTGCGGCAGGCAGGTGACGCCCAAGTTAAGCCCGCAACTCTGCGCGATGTGCAGCGTTTCAGCCGTAACCCCGCCGTTGGGGTAGGCGATGACTTGCGGTACCCTTTCGGTGAGCGCGGTCAATTCTTGCTGGCAGCGATGGATTTCGGCGCGCTGTTCGGTGGCGGGCAATACGGGCAGGATGGCGTGGCTAAGGGTATGGTTGCCAATCTCGACCAGCGGATCCTTGGCGAAGGCAGCAAGTTCGGCAGGGGTCATCGGCCTGTCTTGCGCGCCAGTGGGGTGAAACGCCTGCGGGCCATAGTGGGCAATCAGGGTGGCGCGGATCGCATCTGGCGGCAGAGCCTTCAGCGCCTCGCGCCGGGTGGCAAGGGCGGCGGCGGGAGTGCCGAGCTTGCGCCCCTCGCGGTAAAGCACGTCCCACCAATAGGCGTCGCCACTGTTGATATTGCCAGAAGTGATGAAGAACGTGGCCGGAACGCCGTGGCGGCGCAAAATCGGCAGGGCATCGAGATTGTTGGCATAACCATCATCGAACGTCAGCCAGACGGCGGGGCCAGCGGGCGGGCGATCCAGATCGCGGCCACAAACGAACGTCGCCCCGGTGGCGCGCAAGATGCCAATTACCTGATCCAGATCAGCAAGGGTGAAGGGTTGATAGGGGTCGGTTGCTTCGGCTTTGGCAACACCGAGGTCAGGCCACAGGCCGTGAAAGCCCAGAATGGTCAGCCCACTGGCCGGAAAGGGCTGGATCCGCGCCAACACAAGGTCGATGGCCTTTGCAATACGCGACAGCATCTATTTCCCTTTTCGACCAATCGGGCGCGCAACGGTTGCCTGCGCGTCAAGATCAGTTTAGCCCAAGGGACACGGTGTTTCTACCCTTCGCCCTTTACCGCGAAAGGCCCTTTCGGATGAGCATTAGTCCTGCAGTTTCAATCGTTATCCCGACCTATAACGCGGCGCGTTGGTTGGGCCTTGCCGTGGAGTCGGCGCTGGCACAAAGCTTTGCCGACATTGAGGTTCTGGTGTTCGACAACGCCTCGACCGACGAGACGCCTGCGTTGATGGCCGCCGTCACCGACCCGCGCTGCGTTTATGTGCGCGCAGAGGTGAACGTGGGTTTTGCCGGCAATGTGACGCGCGGCATACGGGCGGCCCGCGGACGGTATTTCATGGTGCTGGGTGCCGATGACATTCTGGAACCCAGTTTTATCGCCGAGGCCGTGGCACGTCTGGATGCGACACCACAGGCGGCGATGCTGCACGGGCGGGCGATCTGGATTGACGATGATGGCATTGCAATTGGTCTGATGGGCGGGGATTGGCCAGCGCAATGCAGCGGAGACGAAGCGTTTATGCGCTGTTTTTCAGAAGGGTTTTGTTATTCCGCCGTTATCTCGCGCACCGAACCGGTCAAGCGGGCGGGT
>JBAVTI010000551.1:0-6862 GCA_049696055.1 Paracoccaceae bacterium
GGACAGATGCGCACGCTGTGGGGCGATCATCAGCGGTTTGAAGAGGCGTATTTCGCGCAATATCCGGGCTATTACTTCACCGGTGACGGCTGCCGCCGCGATGCAGACGGCTATTACTGGATTACCGGCCGGGTTGATGACGTGATCAACGTCTCGGGTCACCGCATGGGCACCGCCGAGGTTGAATCGGCGCTTGTCGCCCACGCCGCCGTGGCCGAGGCCGCCGTTGTCGGTTATCCGCACGATATCAAAGGGCAAGGCATCTACGCCTATGTCACCTTGATGAACGGCATCGAGCCGTCGGACGAATTGCGCAAGGATCTGGTGAAATGGGTGCGCACCGAAATTGGCCCCATCGCCTCGCCCGATCTTATTCAATGGGCGCCCGGTCTGCCGAAAACCCGTTCGGGCAAGATCATGCGCCGCATTCTGCGCAAGATTGCCGAGAATGACTATGCAGCCCTGGGCGACACCTCGACGCTTGCCGATCCTTCGGTGGTTGAACAATTGATCGAGAACCGGATGAACCGGGCCTGATTGATGAGCGCACAGCCCACCCCCACGGTTTTGATCCTGCTTGGCCCCCCCGGGGCCGGCAAAGGCACCCAAGCGCGGATGCTGGAAGAGGATTTTGGTCTGGTGCAACTGTCTACCGGCGATCTGTTGCGCGCCGCCGTGGCCTCTGGTTCGGCGGCGGGTCGGGCCGCCAAGACGGTGATGGACGCGGGCCAACTGGTCAGCGACGACATCGTGTTGGCAATCCTCAAAGACCGCATGGCCGACCCCGATACGGCGCGTGGCATCATCCTTGACGGCTTTCCGCGCACCGATGGGCAGGCGGCCTCGCTGGATGGATTGCTGGCTGGCAATGGCCAACGCGTCACCGCCGCCATCAGCCTCGAGGTTGACGACGAGGCGATGGTGGGCCGGGTTGCGGGCCGCTATACCTGTGCCGCCTGCGGCGAAGGCTACCATGACGATTTCAAGCAGCCTGCAACATCAGGCACTTGCGACAAATGCGGCGGCACGGCGTTCAAACGCCGGGCCGACGATAACGCCGAAACGGTGCGTGCGCGGCTGGGGGCCTATCATGCCCAGACCGCACCGCTGATTGCGTATTACGAAGGCCAAGGGGTTCTGGAACGGATCGACGCGATGGGTGCCATCGCTGATATCCGCACTGGCCTTGCGTCGATCGTGCAGCGGGTCTCGGCGTAACAAGACGGCCCGCACCCCTTGGGAAGGGGGGGTGGGAAAAGGGAGGCACGACTGGTCCGGGTCACACCGGCGAGGGGGTTCTTGCACGCCGGATCAGGTGGGCGGGGGCTAGTGCGAACAGAACAGTCAAGCTGGCGGCAATGCCAGAAACATGGAGGAAGCCTTATGGCGACAATGAACCCCTTGGACGCAGACCTGGACCGGTCGCGCCCGATGTCTTCAGAAGAAAAGAAGGTCATTCTGGCCTCTTCTGCAGGCACGATCTTTGAATGGTACGACTTCTATTTGTATGGCTCGCTTGCAGCCATCATCGGTGCAAACTTCTTCACGGCTTTCCCGGAAGCCACGCGGAACGTGTTTGCGCTGCTGGCCTTTGCTGCCGGTTTCATCGTGCGCCCGTTCGGCGCGCTGGTGTTTGGCAGCCTCGGTGACCTGATCGGCCGCAAGTATACTTTCTTGATGACGATCATGATCATGGGTCTGTCGACCTTCCTCGTGGGCTTGCTGCCTGGCTACCAAAGCTGGGGCATTGCGGCGCCGATCATTCTGGTCGGCCTGCGGATGGCTCAGGGCCTTGCCCTTGGTGGCGAATACGGTGGTGCGGCGGTTTATGTGGCAGAACATGCCCCGAAAAACCAGCGCGGCTACTTTACCGCCTTCATTCAGACCACGGCCACCCTTGGCCTGTTGCTGTCGCTGATCATCATCCTGTCGGTTCAGGGTTATGTGAACGGCAACTATCCTGATCAGCCGATCCTTGACGCTGTCGGGGCTGCAACCATGAACGCCGATGGCACCCCTGCCATGATGAAGGCTTTCAATGCCTGGGGCTGGCGCATCCCGTTCCTCGGCTCGATCTTCTTGCTGGCCATCTCGCTTTATATCCGTCTCCAGATGGAAGAAAGCCCGGCCTTCGCCAAGATGAAAGCCGAAGGTTCGCAATCCAAAGCACCGCTGCGCGAAGCGTTTGGCCAGTGGAAAAATGCGAAAATCGCTTTGATCGCTTTGTTCGGCCTTACCGCCGGCCAGGCTGTGGTGTGGTACTCGGGTCAGTTCTACGCACTGTTCTTCATTCAGAACGTGATCAAGGTTGATAGCTTTACCGCCAACGTTCTGGTGGCATGGTCGCTGATCCTTGGCACCGGTGGCTTCCTGTTCTTTGGCTCGCTGTCCGACAAAATCGGCCGCAAGCCGATCATTCTGGCAGGCTGCCTGATTGCCGCGGTTACCTACTTCCCGACCTTCAAGTTCCTGACCCAGACTGCCAACCCGGTGCTTTATGCCGCCCAGCAGACTGAAGTAACCGTGACCGCCGACCCGGCTGACTGCTCGTTCCAGTTCAACCCGACCGGCACTGCCAAGTTCACCAGCTCTTGCGATATCGTGAAAGCGCAACTGTCGAAAACCTCGGTGAACTCCACCACGGTTGAAGCAGCGGCTGGCACGGTAACATCGGTCAAAGTTGGCGAAACCACGATTGAAGGCTACAATGGCGCTGCCAATGCTGCAGCGATCAAAGAAGCCACGACTGCCCTTGATACCGTAAAGGCCGGTATTGATGCTGCCGCTCTGACCGCTCTTACTTCTGCAGAAGCGGCGATGAAGGCGGCAAAGTCAGCAGCAGGTTTGGCCGACGCCGCCCTGAAGAAAGTGGCTGACGGCACCGACGAAGCAGCAAAGACCGCAGCGCAAGCGGCCCTTGATGCAGCAAATGCCGCTGTTCCAGGTGCGCAGTCTGCACTTGACGCAGCACGTGCGGCCATTCCTGCCGACGTTCTGGCAAACTACGATACTGCCGCTGCGGTGGTTGCAACCGAGAGCGGTGTGAAAGGCGCATTCGAGAAAAGCCTGAACGAAGCGCTGAAGGCTGCGGGCTATCCGCTTGTCGCCAAAGACAACACCTCGATCGCGGTTGCGTCGAACTTCATCGACATCTTCACCGCGCAAAAGATGAAGATCATCGCCGTGCTGACCTACCTCATCATTCTGGTGACCATGGTTTACGGCCCGATCGCTGCCATGCTGGTGGAACTGTTCCCGACCCGTATCCGCTATTCGGGTCTGTCGCTGCCCTACCACATCGGCAACGGCTGGTTCGGTGGTCTGCTTCCGGCAACTGCCTTCGCGATCTCGGCCCAGTCTGGCAACATCTACGCTGGTCTGTGGTATGCGATCGTGGTGGCTCTGATGACTGTTGTCATCGGCACGCTGTTCGTTCCGGGCGGCACCCACAAGAAGTCGATCTTCACCGAAGAATAAGACTTGCACGACGCAGGCCGGGGGAAACCCCGGCCTGATCCCTTTCGCCCCCCGCCTGATCCCTTTCGCCCAAGACATCTGCGATGCCTTGCGCCGGGTGGATCACCCCAGCCCTTTTCCTTGCCCGAGGCTTTGATGACCGACGGATCAACCCAGCGCCGCATATTGGTGGTCGAGGATGATGACAACATCGCCATGGCGCTGGAATATCTGGTCAGCCGCGAAGGCTGTGCCCATGACCGCATCGCCAATGGCGGCGAGGCGATGACGCGCATCCGTGCCACGCATCCCGATCTGGTGCTGCTTGATGTGATGCTGCCCGAGGTGTCGGGCTTTGACATCTGCAAGACGATCCGGCTTGATCCGTCGCTTGGCGATGTGAAAATCCTGATGATGACAGCGCGCGGCTCGGCTACAGAGCGCAAACGCGGCCTTGATCTTGGGGCCGATGGCTTTGTGTCAAAACCGTTTGATCTGGCACAGTTGCGCGGCGAGGTTCGCCGCTTGCTGCGCCCGGCGGGTTAGCGGCGAAACCGCTGGTAAATCGCGTGCAGCGCCACTGCCACGGCAAGCCAGACAGCATTGGCCACCACGCCCACCGCAAACAGCCGCCACAATGGCTCGGCGCTGCTTGTTTGCAACGTCATCGGTATCATCGCGGCAATGAACAGCACCCCCGCTGCCAGCGGGATCATCTTGCCGGTCACAGCTTCGGTTCGCACGGCAGTAAACACCAAGGCTATGATCAGCCCCGCCCGAAACGGGTCTGTCAACTGTGCAATCAGAATATCAATCAGTGGCATATGGTCTCTCCCCTTGCTGTCTGTCTGGCCAATCCGCGCGCAAGTTGCAAGCATCGCTGACGCGGCTCGGCATCAAACCCAAGCTTCACCCCCGCAATAATTGGCCGGTCGCGCTTTCTTTCTGGCCCAAATATCCTCGGGGGGAGGCACCATTGCCTGCAATGGTGCCCGGGGGGCAGACAGCCCTCCGCGCGGGGCCTCAGGCAAACGGATTGTCGGGATACCCCACCCCGATCAGATACAACCCCTGCGGCGGGCAGACCGGACCGCAAGCCGCCCGGTTGCGCGCTTCCAATGCCGTGCGCACCCGGTCCGGTTCCCAAGCCCCGGCCCCCACCCGTTCCAGGGTGCCAACAATCGAGCGCACCTGATTGTGCAGGAATGACCGCGCCCGCAGGCCAAAGCGGTATTCCACGCCATCGGCACGCGCGACCGTTTCAATCGAAATCTCGTCCAGCGTCTTGATGGGCGAGGCCGCCTGACACAGGCTAGAGCGAAAGCTGGTGAAATCATGGTTGCCGATCAGATGCGCTGCCCCCGCCCGCATCGCCGCCACGTTCAGCGGATAGCCCACCTGCCACACCAGCCCCCGGTCATGGGTCACCGGCGCACGGCGGCACAGCAGCCGAAACAGATAGCGCCGCTCGCGGGCGGAAAACCGGGCGTGAAAATCATCCGCCACCCGCACCGCCTGCAAAATCGCCACCGGATGCGGCCGCAGATGATGGTTCAGCGCCCCGGCCAGCTTGAATACATCCCACTCCTTGGTCAGATCACAATGCGCCACTTGCCCCGTGGCATGCACCCCCGCATCGGTGCGCCCGGCGGCGGCAATGGTATGGGGCCCCGGTTCGCACCGCGCCAACGCCGCCTCAATCGCAGCCTGCACCGTGGGCTGCCCCTCGGCCTGCCGTTGCCAGCCCTGAAAAGGCCCACCGTCATAGTCAATTTTCAACGCATATCTCGGCATGATCTCCGGTTAGCGCAGCCGCGAACCTGTGGCAATGCATCCGAGCCCTTTCCCCCTACACAGTTGCCCGCCCAACGCCTATCTTGCACAGAGATAACAAGGGGCAGCGCGTGCTTGGCAACATCACGGATGGATTGAAAAGCAGCGTCGAGGGCGCGTTGGCGGGGGTATCGGGGGCGTTCACGGAGCCGGTGATCCGGCTTGGCGTCACCGGCCTGTCGCGCGCGGGCAAGACCGTGTTCATCACCGGCCTTGTCGCCAACCTGCTGGATCGGGGCCGGATGCCGCAACTGCGCGCCGCCGCAGATGGCCGCATTCAGGCGGTGTTTCTGCAGCCGCAACCCGATCTTACCTTGCCGCGTTTCGACTTTGAGGGCCACCTTGCCGCGCTGACCGGCGATGACCCGCGCTGGCCTGCCTCGACCCGTGCGATTTCCGAACTGCGGCTGTCGTTTCGGGTGCAGCCTTCGGGGTTCTTTGGTGCCTTCCGTGGCCCGCAAACCCTGCATCTTGATATCATCGACTACCCCGGCGAGTGGTTGCTGGATTTGTCGCTGATGGACAAAACCTATGATCAATGGTCCGATGAAACCCTGTCGCGCCTGAACCGTCGCCCTCAGGCCGCTGATTTCATGGCCTCGGCCCGTGCCGAAGACGGGTCGCTGCGGCTGGATGAGGCCCGCGCCCACGCTCTTGCCGCCAGCTTTACCGCCTACCTCAGTGCCGCCCGCGCTGCAGGTTGGTCGGATTGCACGCCGGGGCGGTTCTTGCTGCCAGGCGAGCTTGCCGGATCGCCGGTGCTGACCTTTGCGCCGTTGCCCAAACCCGCCGATACCCCGCGCAATTGCCTTTGGCGCGAGATGGAGCGCCGCTATGAGGGTTATAAATCCAAGGTCGTCAAACCGTTCTTTCGCGACCATTTTTCCCGGATCGACCGGCAGGTGGTGCTGGTGGATGCACTGGGGGCGATCCATGCCGGCCCGCAAGCGCTGGAAGATCTGCGCCGCACCATGGCCGATATTCTGACCGCCTTTCGCCCCGGCAGGAATGGCCTGTTGTCGGAATTGTTCCTTGGCAAACGGGTTGAACGCATCCTGTTTGCCGCCACCAAAGCCGACCATTTGCACCACACCCAGCACGCCGCCCTGACCGGGATCATGCAGGCGATGACTCGCGATGCCCGCGACCGCGCCGCCTATGCCGGGGCGCATGTCGAGGCGATGTCGCTGGCCGGTCTGCGCGCCACCGTCGAGGAAACCATCCAGCGCGACGGCGAAAGCCTTGATTGCGTCCGCGGTCGCCTGCTGTCTACGGGCAAACAGGCGGCGATGTATCCCGGCGATCTGCCCTCTGACCCCGCCCGCCTGCTGTCGCCCGCCCGTGAAGGCGCGGAAAAATGGCTTGATGCCGATTTCGGCCTGATGGAATTCGCCCCCGCCCGCATCACGCGGCACCCCGGCGAAGGCCCGCCGCATATCCGGCTAGACCGTGCCGCGGAGTTTCTGATCGGAGACCGGCTGTGACCGATACCCCCACCCCGCGCCGCAAACCCCTGCTGATGGATCTTGAGGGCGAGGCCGACCCCGGATCCGCCCCGCCGGTGCCCGAGCTT
>JBAVTI010000552.1:0-5810 GCA_049696055.1 Paracoccaceae bacterium
CCGTCGCCAAACCGCGGTGCGTCAGCGGCACCCCCGTACTGGCCGCAGCCCCCTGCGCTGCCGTAATCCCCGGCACATATTCCACCGCAATTCCGGCGCTGCGCAATACCTCGGCCTCCTCAGACCCACGCCCGAAAATCATCGGATCGCCGCCCTTTAGCCGCGCCACACACAGCCCCTCGCGCGCCAAGGCCACCAGCAACGCATTAATACCGTCCTGCGGCAGCGTATGCCGCCCCGCGGTCTTGCCCACATCCACCAGCCGCACACCCGCTGGCACCAGCGCCATGATCTCGGGGCTGACCAAGCGGTCATAAACCACCACATCGGCGGTTTGCATCACCCGCAACGCCTTTACCGTCAACAGCTCCGGGTCGCCTGGGCCTGCACCGATCAGATACACTTTGCCAATCATAAGGTCTTTCATGGGTGCGCTCGCTTGTCCGAAGATTGGCTTTGAATTCATAGGGTTGAAGGGGGGCACACCTGCCCCCCTTCGCTGCACTCAATAGATATCGTCACGGGTGTTGTAGACGTTGAACTTGCCGGTCGGCGTGATCAGACGCGGGTCTTTGATCACAGCCTTCAGTTCAAGCGTCTTGTCGTCCACCACAACAATAGCCGAGGTCTTGTCCTTGGCATTCCAGACCGAGAACCACACTTCCGTGCCGTCCTTGTTGAACTCTGGCTGCACCACGCGCGGCTGACCATCGGTGATCCCTGCCCACTCGCCGATTGGCAAGGTGACAAACTCCGGATCACCCTCGGCCCCCATTTTGGTGACATCAAACACCGCCACGGACGACGAGGTTTCGGCATCGGGGTTCAGCGTCGCATCGGTGTATAGATGGGTCGAGTTCGGGTGGGTCTTGATGAACAGCGACCCGCCACCAAGCGCCGGGAAACTGTCCACAATCTTCCACGCCTGATCCGGGTGACCTTCAGGGTCGGTGCCAATCAGCGCCACCGATTCATCGCCAAGGTGCGATGTTGCCCAAACCGGGCCATAAACCGGGTGCATAAAGTTCGCCCCACGTCCCGGATGCGGCGTCGCCCCACCGGTTTCGGTAATCGCCACCAGCTTGCCTTCTTTGGTGTCGATCACCACCAGCTTGCCGCGCGCGTTTGCTGCCGTGATGAAATAGCGCTTGGTGCTGTCCAGACCGCCATCGTGCAAGAACCGCTCTGCCTCGATCTCGGTGGTTTTCAGGTTCGTCAGGTCCGTATAGTCAACCAACAGGATCTTGCCGGTTTCCTTGACGTTGATGATGAACTCTGGCCGATAATGCGACGACAGAATGGCGGCCACACGTGGTTCTGGGTGGTAGGTCTGCTCGTCATAGATGTTGCCACGGGTCGAGACGATCTTCTTCGGCTCCAGCGTGTCACCATCCATGATCACATACTGCGGCGGCCAGTAGTCGCCGGCGATGGCATATTTGTCCTCATAGCCCTCGAATTTCGAGGTCTCGATCGACCGGGCTTCCATGCCAACCTTGATCTCGGCAACCGGGCCGGGCACCTCCATCCACAGGTCAATCATCACAACCTTGGCGTCACGCCCGATCACGAACAGATAGCGACCGCTGGCCGAAATACGGCTGATATGCACCGCATAGCCAGTGTCGATCACGGCCTTGATCTCGTAGGTCGCGCCATCAATCAGGGCAATCTGCCCCGCGTCACGCAGCGTGGTCGAGAACAGGTTGTCGATATCCCAATCGTTCATCTTTTCTTTTGGGCGATCCTCAGGCTTTACGATCACCTTCCACGAGGCAAGCATTTCCGGCATGCCCCATTCCGGCGGTGCTGGCGGCTCCAACAGCAAATAGCGCGCCATCAGGTCGACATCGCCTTCAGACAGTGCGCCCGAAGTGCCCCAGTTTGGCATCCCTGCAGGCGAGCCATAGGTGATAAAGCTGTTCAGGTAGTCATAGCCGTTTTCACGGGTGATGTCGGTGGTCAGCGGCTTGCCCGTCGCGCCTTTGCGCAGCACGCCATGGCAACCAGCGCAGCGTTCAAAGTAGATCTGGGTGCCTTTTTGAAATTCTTCCTGCGTCATCACCGGGTCGCCGTCTTTGCGGCCCGGAATCTCGACCTTGATCTGACCAAGCGTGGTCATCGACGGCTCGTAAGCCCCCGCTGGGCCATCGGCGTGGGGGGCAGGCTTTTCTTCCGCAAACAAGGGGCCCGCAACAAGGGCTAACGCCACGGCGGCGCTTGAAAGCAGCAACCTCCGGGCTCGGGTGGCTTGGATTGTCATATGAATGTCTCCGTTCCGCTGGTGAGGCTGCGCGGACCATGCGCCGGGAATCGGTGGCGCTCCTTGACTTTCGTTAAGGTGGAAAAACAGATCGCAGCGCAGGGTCGCCCGAACCGATAACCGGGGATTCCGATGCGTCTTTTTGCCTGCCTTGCCCTTTGCCTGACGTTTGCCACCCCGCTTTGGGCGGGGGGCGGTCTTGCGGGCGATACCATCGCGGCTGCCGTGCCCGATGCCCAGATCGCTGCCGATTTGTTCGCCACCCCCGGCCCCGTCGCCGTATCCCGTGACGATTCTGGCGTGCCGGGCTGGACCGTGCGCAGCGGTGGTGCTGTCATCGGCCACATCGGCTCGACATGGGAAATCGCGGGTTCGGTCGGTTACTCTGGCCGCCCGTTGGATGTGCTGGTGGCCATTACTCCCGATGCAAAGATCAAAGGCGCACGGCTGATGGCGCATAACGAGCCCGTGCTGACCCTTGGCATTTCCGACGAAGACATCGCCAATTACGTCAACGGCTTTGCGGGTCTTGATCTGGCCGCCCCGCGCGAGGCGTTGCTTGCACCCCAAGCGGGCATCCCCGACGTGATTTCCCGCGCCACCGTGTCTACTGGCGTGATCCGTGATGGCATTTTGCGCACCGCCCGCACTCTTGCCATTGGTCGCGGCCTGATCGCCGCCGGGGGTGGCATCGACCGCCTGACCTTTGTCCCCGCCGACTGGAACACCCTTGTCACCATGGGCGCGCTGGCCCGTACCCGCGTCTCGATGACCGAGGCCGCGACAGCACTTGCCGGGGCCAAAGTGCCGCTTGAACCCGGCAACGGCCCCTTTCTCGATCTCTATATCGGCCTGATCGACACCCCCACCATGGGCCGCAACCTGCTGGGCCAGCAGCAATTTACCAACGCCATCGGCGCGCTGGGGCCGGGCGAGGTGGCGCTGATCGTCATATCGTCTGGCCTGCAGTCGCATCGCGGCACCGCGTGGAAGCAGACCGGAACCTTTGATCGCCTGGCCATTGTCCAAGGCAAAACCCGACTCATTCCCACCGAAGCCGACTACCTGATGATCAAGAAACTGGCCCTGCCCGACGCACCGGTGCCCAAGGAAATCAGCATCTTCCGCCTGCCAAAAACCATCGACCCGCTGCAACCCTTCCAACTGGAAGTCAGCGCCACCCGCCCCACCGCATCGGGCGAGGTGGCGATGACCATCACCGCCGATTACACCCTGCCCGCCGCGTTTCGCCTGGCGCCACCACCCGAACCCGAACCGCTGTGGCGCGCCATCTGGGCCGCCAAACACCTGCAATCGGGCATCGTCATCGCCATGCTGTCGGTCCTGACCCTGATCCTGTTTGCCCAGGAATCCATCACCCGCCGCCCCAAACTCTGGCGCTATGGCCGCATGACCTTTCTTGCCACCACGCTTCTGGTCCTCGGCTGGGGCCTGAACGGTCAGCTTTCGGTCGTCCAGGTCGTGGCCTTCATCCATTCCCTGCTGACCGGCTTTCGCTGGGAAACCTTCCTCATCGAACCGGTCATTTTCCTGCTCTGGGGCTTTACCGCCCTCGGCCTGCTATTCTGGGGCCGTGGCGTCTATTGCGGCTGGCTTTGCCCATTCGGCGCATTGCAAGAGCTTTTGAACAACGCCGCCCAGGCCCTGGGCATCAAACAAATCGCTGTCCCCCAAGCGCTGCACGAACGCCTTTGGGTGATCAAATACACCCTGTTCGTCGGCATCCTTGCCCTGTCGTTCTACTCGATGCACGACGCGCTGGTGCTGGCCGAGGCTGAACCCTTCAAAACCGCCATCTCCCTGCGCATGATCCGCGCCTGGCCCTTTGTGCTGTTCGTCGTGGCCCTGCTGACCGCCGGCCTGTTTATCGAGCGGTTTTACTGCCGCTACCTCTGCCCGCTTGGCGCCGGCCTCGCCATCCCGGCCAAGCTGAAGATCTTCGACTGGCTGAAACGCCGCCCGCAATGTGGCCGCGAATGCCGCTTGTGTGAAACCAAATGCACCGTCGGCGCGATTGATCCCTTGGGCCGCATCAACCCCAACGAATGCGTGCTGTGCCTGCGCTGCCAGGTTATCATGAACGATGGTTCACAATGCCCGGTCCTGAAACGCCGCGCCCGTAGCGAAAGTGTCCCCCAATGAACCGCCGCCGCTTCCTGACCATCGCCGCCGCCAGCCTCGCGTGCCCCGCCCATGCCACTACGCCGCAAATATGGCAAGGCCAAGCCCTTGGTGCTGCAGGTAAAATCACCCTGACCGGCACCACTCCAACCCATGCCCGCCACCTTTTCCGCAAAATCGAACGCACCCTGACCCAGATCGACGCCCAGTTCTCGCTCTACCGCGACTCGGCCCTTACCCGGCTGAATCGCGATGGCCACCTGTCACACCCGGCCCCTGAAATTCTGGCGCTGTGCCAGCTCGCCAGCCAAATCCACACCGCCACCAATGGCGCGTTTGATCCCAGCATCCAGCCGCTATGGCTGGCCACCGCCACCAACGGCGATATTGCAAACGCCCGCCGCCAAATCGGCTGGTCCCGCGTTCAGATCACGAAAACCGCCATCAGCCTTGCCCCCGGCATGGCGCTTACCTTCAACGGCATCGCCCAAGGCCACGCTGCGGATCAGATCGCCGCCCTGCTGCGCGCCGAAGGCCTGACCGATACCCTGATCGACATGGGCGAGATCAACGCGCTTGGCACCAATAACGGCACCCCGTGGCGTGCCGCCATCGCCCTGCCCACAGGCGAGATCATCGCCCAAACCAGCCTTACCAACCGCGCGCTGGCCACCTCATCGCCACGCGGCACCCTCATCGGCCAAAACCAACCGCATATCCTGCACCCCAACGGCACCGCCGCCCCATGGCAACTGGCCTCGGTCAGCGCCCCATCCGCCGCCCTCGCCGACGCCCTTTCCACCGCTTTTTGCCTGATGGACCGTGCCGCCATCGCAAAAACCCTTGCCGCCTTTCCGCAGACCCGCCTTCAGGCCCTTGCCTGAGCAGTTTGGTCAGGAAACTCACGCGCATTTGACTTTCGTTAAGGCACGACTCTTTCCGCCCGCCCACAAGGGGCCACCATCAACGGCTCACGGAAGGATAAGCGCAATGCGCGAGATCATGACCAAGAGCATGGCCCGTAACATCTTTTACGGCGGGTCTTTGTTCTTCATCGTCATATTTGTGGGCCTCACCGTCCACTCACACCGCTACATCGTCACCACCTCGACAAACGCCGCGACGCTTACCGATAGCGTCGTCGCAGGCAAACGCATCTGGGAAGAAAAAGGCTGCATCAACTGCCACACCATTCTCGGCGAAGGTGCCTACTTTGCCCCTGAACTTGGCAATGTCATGAAACGCTGGGGCGTCAACGAAGACCCGGTTGGGGCGATGGATGCGCTTAAAGGCTGGATGGATGCCATGCCCACCGGCATCGAGGGCCGCCGCCAGATGCCCGCCTTCAATCTGACAGACGCGCAATACCGCGAACTCGCCGACTTCCTGCTGTGGACCAATACGA
>JBAVTI010000553.1:0-9232 GCA_049696055.1 Paracoccaceae bacterium
ACGCTTGCCTATACAATGGAATATGCAAACGTTCACAGAGGCTTGCACACACTTTCTAATATTGCGACTGAAAAGTATGAGGCGGTTCGAGGCATTATCGCGCGTTTCTTGAATGCCCCGTCGGAAGACGAGATCGTGTTCACTTCTGGTGCGACCGAAGGTATCAATCTGGTGTCCTATGGCTGGGCCGCGCAGCACTTGCAGCCCGGCGACGAGATCGTTTTGTCGATCATGGAACACCATGCCAACATCGTGCCGTGGCATTTTTTGCGCGAACGTCAGGGCGTGGTGCTGAAATGGGTCGAGATCGACGCCAAAGGCGATTTGGACCCGCAGGCGGTGCTGGACGCCATTGGGCCGCGCACCAAACTGGTGGCGGTGACCCAGATGTCGAATGTGTTGGGCACCATCGTCGATGTCGCAGCGATCTGTGCGGGTGCGCGGGCCAAAGGGATTCCGGTGCTGGTCGATGGCAGTCAGGCCGCGGTTCACATGCCGGTTGATGTGGCCGCCATGGGTTGCGATTTCTATGCGATCACCGGACATAAGCTATATGGACCAAGTGGTTCCGGGGCGATCTTCATCCGAAAAGAGCGTCAGGCTGAAATGCGTCCCTTCATGGGGGGCGGCGACATGATCCGCGAGGTAACCCGCGATACGGTCAGCTATAACGACCCGCCGATGAAGTTTGAGGCAGGCACGCCCGGCATCGTGCAGCAGATCGGCTTTGGGGTGGCGCTAGAGTTTCTGATGGACCTTGGCATGGCCAATGTGGCCGCCCATGAGCGCACCTTGCGCGACTATGCGCGCGATCGTTTGGCGGGGCTGAACTGGCTGACGGTGCAGGGAAACTCGGCCACCAAAGGGGCGATATTCTCGTTTACGCTGGATGGTGCGGCGCATGCGCATGATATCTCGACCGTGCTCGACAAAAAGGGCATTGCCGTGCGCGCGGGCACCCATTGTGCGATGCCGCTGATGGCCCATATGGGGGTTGGGGCCACCTGTCGTGCTTCTTTTGGGCTGTATAACACCCCCCAGGAGGTGGACGTTCTGATCGAGGCACTGGATCTGTGCCACGATCTTTTCAGCTAAGACCCAAGCGGCGCGATGCACTGGTTTTTCCATTGCAGTCGCGCCCGGTTTCGCCTATCTGATCCACGTGCGCACCCGTAGCTCAGCTGGATAGAGCGCTGCCCTCCGAAGGCAGAGGCCACTGGTTCGAATCCAGTCGGGTGCACCAATTTCCCTTAGATACGCAGTCGCTACCGCAGGTCTGGCGCCGCCTTTGGTCAGGCGACGAACAGGTAATCGGCGATTGCGGTCGTTGGCGTGCCTTGCAGCGTGGCAACCAGGGTAAGCTCTGCGGCGCTGACAAGGCCGTCGGCATTGGCGCTGCTAAAGCGGAAGATGCCGGTGGAAATGCCGTTGTCTACCGCGAACAGCACGTTGTGGCCCACGGCATAGGCACTGGTTGCCGACCCGATCGCAGTTGCTGCGGCGGCAGTGCTGAGGGCGGCCACGTTGCTGGTGAATATGACCAATTCCGCCGCCGCCGAAAACCCGCCAGCGCCCGCCCGCAGGCCTGCACCTTCAAGCACCAAATCGCCGTCGCCAATATCCATCACCGACATCTGGAACCGCAGCTTGTCGCTGCCGCTGACAAAATCGGTGACAATATCCGCGCCGAACGCGTAGTTGAACACAAACGCATCCGCGCCCACACCACCCGTCAGGGTATCGGCACCGGCGCCGCCATTGATGATATCGACGCCCAGCCCACCCGAAATGCGGTCATTGCCGTTGTTGCCCGCCAAGATATTGGCGGCACCGTTGCCGGTAATCACATTGTCGGCAGAATTACCCGCCCCGTTGATCGCCGCCGTTCCGGTCAGCGTCAGGTTTTCCAGCAAGGCCTGCAGCGTCCAGTTAACGCTCGACAACACCGTGTCGATACCGCCATTTACCGCCGCCGACTCGACGATCACATCGCCTGACGAATCCGTCACATAGATATCATTGCCAAGACTGCCGATAAGCGTGTCATTGCCCAGACTGCCGTTCAACGTATTGGCCAGACTATTGCCCGTCAGCCGGTCATTCAGGTTAGAGCCATACAGATTTTCGATATTGCGCAAGGTATCGCTGCCAAAGCCGGTCACCTGTGCTGCAACCAGCATCAGGTTGACGGTAACCGCAGCGGTCGACGTCGCATAGGATGCGGTATCAATGCCCGCCAGACCGTCAATAACATTGTGGCCTGCATTGCCGGTGATGACGTTATTTGCAGCATTGCCAGCGCCTGCAATATGGTCCGTGCCGGTCAGAACAAGGTTTTCAAGGTTAAGCCCCAGCGTGTAATTCAGGCTTGCCCGGATCGTATCGGTTCCGGCATTGACGTTTTCAACCACGGTATCGCGGCGATCCAGGATATAGGTGTCGTTGCCAAGCCCGCCGCGCAGGGTGTCAAACAGCAACGGGTTTGCGACACGGAAAACATCGGTCAAATTGCCGTTGGCATCGGTTGTGGCCAGATTGCTGGCTGTGCTTCCAAAGACGATCCACTCGCCGCCCAAGGAAATCTCGGGGCTGCCTTCGGCGGTTTGATTGCCTTGCGCCACCGGGGTGCGCGACACCAGCGCAATTGCTCCGGTATACAGATCTTTGACGAAGATATCGGCAAACCCATTGGTATCCCCCGAAACCAAGCTGCCAGAAAAGCTGCGAAATACCACAAATCGCCCGTCGCCCGATATGGATGGGTCTTCACTGGCGCCTGACACTACAGCACCCGTAGCGGTGGTCGAGACCATGGTGAAAGAGCCATCAAATAGGCTGTATGCGTAGATGTCAGTGGTGTTGTTGGTGTCGCCCGCGACAAATGCCTTGTTGGATTCGAACACAATCGTGCCGCCATACCCACCGTCAAAAGCAATGTCGGGGCTACCTGACGCGTCATTATTGCCAAAGCCCACGGTGATGTTGGTCAGGTCATTCGTCGCAGAATCCCAAACATAGATATCGGCACGGCCAGACCCGGTTTCCAGTTGGGTCAAGTTAGTGGCCTGACTGGAAAATACGATGAATCGCCCATCGGCAGAAATTCTGGCGTCAGAGTTGACCCCGTTGGCATCGCCATTGGTCAGGCTTGTGGTAATTCGGATCAGGTCTCCGGTAGCCATATCCTTACGGTAGACATCAAAAAAACCGGTGTCAGCGTTTCCCTCAAAGTTTGTCGCGGCCGTGGTAAACACCACATAGCGCCCATCTGCCGAAATATCTTGGGCTTGTGATCCACCATTGGCAAAGATGCCTCCGGCTGTCACCGAAACCGCCTGAATTGCGTTCGAGCCAACGATAGAGCGATAAATGGTGTTCGCAGGCGGGCTGCCGCCAACCAGACCCGAACTGCTGGAAAAAGCGACAAAATGCCCATCCGCCGAAATCATCGGCGAGCCAGCGCCTGACCCGCCCAGAACGCCGAGAGAGTTGACATTTTCGTTGCTGACCCCACCGCCAAGCAAATCGCGCACCAAAACGTCTGTCGCATTGTTGTTTACGCTGCCAAAACCGGTCCAGCCGCCCTCAAAGGCGACGAAACGACCGTCTGCCGATATGCTGGGGTTCGAACTGAGTGTTGGCGACCCCACCACACCCATTCGACTGACATGCACAAGCGGCCCCATGGCGACATTGCCCACCAGCACGTCATTGCCGCTGCCGGTGGTCACAAGGTCCGTGCCGCCAAGGCCGTTGACATATTCGCCCACTGTCGAGCCGCCATAAGAATAGGCCTGCCCGTACCAATCATGACGCGGGTTGATGGTGTTGTCGCCCATGGCGATGGTGCTGGTGTTCAGAAAGGTGGTATTGCCCAGCGCCAACCGCGCCGGCGATACCCCATCCAGCCAAACCGTGCGCCCCGCATAGGTCAGGCCAAGATTGCCGCCCGCAACGGTGATCTGCACCGCCGATGCCGTATCGCCCGCGCCGGTAAAGTTCAAAACATCCGTGGCGACGTTAAAGGCAAGATGCTGCCCATTGGCCAGTGCGGAAAACGTGAATTGTGTCATGGTAATCACCATCAGGTTTGAGAACGGTTGCGCCGGAAAAAGAATCACACTGTTGAATGGGGGTATCTAAGACCGTTTCAACAAAATCTCATAAGTGTTTCTTTGCCATGGCTTTTGGCCCATGGGGTGCGGCAGGATTTGAGTGCAGATTTTGCCGTCGCAAACGGGGACATCCCGTTGAACGGGGGACCAAGGGGCGTTTAGGCGGATTCCGGACTTAAACCCGGATCGGGTTGGCCTTGGCCAGCCGGTCAAAGTCCATCAGGCTTGCAATCAGTGCGGGCATCTGGTGCAGCGGGATTATGTTTGGCCCGTCTGATGGCGATTTGTCCGGGTCTTGGTGCGTCTCGATAAACACACCTGCAATGCCGATGCTGACGGCACAGCGCGCCATCACCGGGGCAAATTCACGCTGCCCGCCGCTTGATCCGCCCAGCCCGCCGGGTTGTTGCACCGAATGGGTGGCATCCATGATCACCGGGTAGCCGGTTTTTGCCATGATGGGCAGGCCGCGCATGTCGGCAACCAAAGCGTTGTAGCCAAAGCTGGTGCCCCGATCGGTCAGCAAAATCTTCTCATTGCCGGTCGAGGCTACTTTTTGCGCAACATTTGCCATATCCCAAGGCGCCAGAAACTGACCCTTCTTGATATTGACCACCGCCCCGGTTTCGCCCGCTGCAATCAACAGATCGGTTTGCCGACACAGGAACGCCGGGATCTGGATCACGTCAACCACTGCCGCCGCCGCGCGTACCTGTTCGGTGTCATGCACATCGGTCAGCACCGGCATGCCCATGGCGCGCACCGCCTCCAGCACCCGCAAACCGGCCTCCATGCCCAAGCCGCGCGTGCCTTTCAATGAGGTGCGGTTGGCTTTGTCATAGCTTGCCTTGAACACATACTGCGCGCCAACGGCGGCACAGGCCTCGGCCATTTTACCGGCAATCATCTGGGCGTGATCCAGACTTTCCAACTGGCACGGCCCCGCGATCACCAGCAGGGGGCGGTCGTTGCTGACGGTCAGGCCGCCGATTTTCACGTCTTTCATCACACGTCCTCAGGCAGAGACCTGTTCGCGCAAAATCGCGGCGGTCATCGAGATCATCAGGTAAATACCGGCAAAGATCAAAAGCGCAACGGCGGTATTTTCAAACGCGCGCGGATAGGTCGCCTCGTCCGGGGGCACCGGATTGACCGAAACCGACAGATAGCGCACCTGACGGTTCGCCTCCATCCGTGCCGTTTCAAGCGATTGCAGCGATTGCGCCAGCAACAGTTGCCGGGTTTGCACATCCGTTTGCGCCAGCAAAAGTTCGCTTTGCACATTTGCCATCGAATAGCCCTGATCGCCGCCCTCGGTCAGCTTGGAGCGCAGCGCCGCAATCTCGTTTTCCAACCCCGACATCCGGCGCTTCAGCGGCTCCATCCGTGCAAGATTGGGGGATTCGTTCGATTCCATCTGCAAAAGCGACAGTCGGTCTGCGCTTAGCTGCGATTCCAGATTGCCGATCTGGGCGGTAATCAGCGTCACCTCCACTTCCGACGACAGCACCTTGAATCGTTCCTGCAATTCCACAACCCGGTGCTGGGCTGCCAGCATTTCAGTTTCGGCCCGTTCATAGCCTTCGGTGGCACCCTGCATCTGATCTTCGCGCAAGCGTTGCGTCAGGTGGTCTACCTGTTCTTCGGCATAGGAAATCAGGTGCTTCGAAAAGGCCGCCGACACCTGTGGATCGGTCGCGCTGACCTCCATTTTGACGATGCCTTCGGTCGGATCATATGATATTTTTACGTTGCGTTTGAATACCTTATATGCCGCCTCTGACGTTGCATCCGGGGCAAGGCGTTGAATGGCATCGACGCTTGGGTCGCTGAAATGCGACCGAAAGCCGATGTCCTGATCCAGCCGCGTCATCGCATCGCGCGATTGCAGATAGCCTTGCACGGCAATCGAGTCCTGCGATGTGGCCAGAGGCGAGCCCTGCAACAACCCGCCAAGCCCGCCCGCAGCCGCAGGGTTCGACGATTGCTGGATCACGAATTCAGATCTGGTGGCATAAAGCGGCGTGGCGACGACATAGTAGTAAAAGCCCGCCATCAAGGTTGGCATCAGCACAAAGAAAAACAGCCGCACCGACAGTAGTACCATTTTGCGGCGGCGCCTGCGGGCGATATCTTGCTGGATGCGCATGATATCCGCGACATGGTTTTGCTCGGCACGCACTTCGGTTGACGGTACTTGCAGCGGCTTGATGGTCTGCGGCAGGCGTACGCCATCGCCCGGCATCGCCGTAAGGGCACGCGAAGGTTCGCCTCCGGTGGGGGGGAGGTCACCCCCAGTGACCAGTTCCAGCATATTGGTGCGTTGAAATGGGTCTATCCCGGCGCGACGCAACAAGCGCACGGCGTCAAAATCCGACGTTGCGGGCAGGTTGTGTTTTTGCGCCACCCGCCGGGCCATCCGCAACTGCCGCCCCGTTAGCCCTTCACGGCGAATCGCGTCCATATCGGTGTTCGATGCCACTTCCGCTGCGGTTTGAATGTCATCGGGCGTGGCGGTGGGAAAGCGTTCGGCGCCAAAGCCATCATCTTGCGGCTCGAATATCGCATCGGTATTGGCCGCAGCCCGCGCCGGGGCAGCCGTGGTTTGCGCCGGATCGGGGCGCCGGATGCGGAACCGCTTAGCTGTGAGCTTCATAGTCATAAAGACGTTTCGCTTCTTCCAGGGTTTCGAACATATAGACCTTGCCGTCGCGCAATACAGCAGCCGAGCGGCAGAATTTCTCCAGCGTTTGCGCCTGATGCGACACCACCACCACTGTCGCCTTGGCAAGCCGTTCGCGCAGGATTGATCCCGCCTTGCGGTTGAATTCGACATCCGTGGTCGAGGGCATGCCTTCGTCGATCAGATAAATATCAAACTCCAGCGCCAGCATCAGCGAGAAAGAGAACCGCGACCGCATACCCGCACTGTAAGTGCCGACAGGCATATCGAAATATTCCGCAATCCCCGACATCCAGCGGCAAAAGCTTTCAACATAATCGGCATCCAGACCGTAAAGCCGGGCGATATAGCGAGCGTTTTCGTTGCCGGTGTGCTTGCTGACAACCCCCCCCATGAACCCCAGCGGAAACGAGATCCGGCTGGTGCGCAACACGCGGCCTTCATCGGGTTTTTCCAACCCCGCCATCATGTTGATGATCGTCGTCTTGCCTGCGCCATTGCGGGCCAGAATGCCCAGCGAGTTGCCAAGCTCGATGCGAAACGACGCCCGGTCCAGAATGACCTTGCGCTGTTTGCCCGTCCAGAAGGACTTGCTGACATTTTCAAACTCGATCATTCACGCCCCATAGCACGCAACATTTGCTGCGCTTGTTGTTCCGGGTTTGTTTCCGGATACGACATTATTATTAACACACTGTCACCGACACCTCTTGGTGCCAACCGTTCTTCAGGCACCGACCACGTTTTGACAGTCTTAACCCCGTTTTGGTTAACGCTGCATTTCGGCAGCATTATGTCTGAACCGTCAACGGAATGACAATCAACTTCGATGTGTCCGCAGCGAAACTTGGTGGTGATAGCGCCCTTAGCGACTGCGCCGCGCCAGTGCGATCATGATGGGTCCGGCAAACAGGCTAAGGGCAAGACCCAAACGTGCGGCCTCGGTCATGGCACCGCCGGGCAGGGCGGTATCAAGCGCCAGCACGGGCACGGTGAATCCCATCGCGGAAATGCCGCCGATGAAAAGCACATCGCGCGCGTCCACTCCGGCAGGCAATGCCAACCCCAAAGCCCGCGTTACCACAACGCCGCCGACAAAAATCCCGATCGGCTTGCCCAACCACAGCGCGCCCAGCGTGATCCATGTGGTGGGCGCAAAGGCCCCCAGATCAATGCCGCCACGGGTCAGTCCGAACAAGAACAGCACCACAATCAGCGGCTTGACCAGCAAATGCGCAAAGCGGTTCAGCGGGTCGGACAAAAACTCTTCTGCCTCGGCAAACAGCCCAAACGCCCGGTCGGCGTGTGGAATGGCCGGGATAATCGGCAACAGCCCCAGTGCTGGGGGCAGACCAGATGCCGCCACGCCCAGCCAACTGATCACGCCCGCCACCATATAGGGCCACAACTGCAACGCACGCTGATGTTGGCGTTCGCTGGCACCTGCGTGCCCCAAACGGCCATACAGTCCCCAGACACCCACGCTGGCCAGCACTGGCAACACCAGCCAGAACAACCGCAGCGGATGCTCGGGCAGCGTCAGCCCCACCAACACCAACCCGACCAGATCGGCCCCAATCGACATTAATAGCAACACATGCAGCGCCGGGCTTCCCGCACCAAAGACCACCCGACCTACCAGATAGCACAGCACCACGTCACTGCCGAGCGGCACCGCCCAGCCGCCAAAGGTGGTGGCTTCTTCAGCGGTCTCAAATAGCGCCGACAAGATCACCCAAACCAGCACCGCGCCGATCATGCCGCCAAACGTCGCCAGCAACGGCACCCCGGCGCGCCCGCCATGCAGCGAGCCGCGTTCCAGCATGTGGGCTTCCCACAGCTCTTTGCCCAGAAAGAACAAGAACAGCGCCATCAACCCGCCCGATGTCAACGTCATCAAGGTAATCGACCCCTGCGAGGCTGACAGCCCCTCGGGCAGGGCCAGGTTGGCAATCCGCCACTCGATGGCATCATAGTAACTGGCCGGGGCGATGTTGGCCCAAATCGTCGCCAAAACGGTTCCCGCCAGCAAGGCCCAGGCGAAATGGCGAATGAACGGCGATACGCGATACATAAAGGCTCCGGTGGCAATGCAGGGATGCGGAAGCTATGTCTATACGGGCTGGCCCACCGTGCCAACGTGGCCACCGACCAAATTCCACGATTGCGCGACGGTGTTGCCATGCGGCACCCTTGCGCGCAAAAGCGGGGCGAAAATGAACTCGATGGTCAAAGAACTAGCAGCCGAAATTGCCGCGTGTCGCTTGTGCGCCGACAGTTTTGCCTCAACCGCCACCGCCCACCAGCCGCGCCCGGTGGTCTGGTTTCAGGCCTCGGCAAGGCTGCTGATTGCAGGCCAAGCACCCGGCGCAAGGGTCCACGCCTCGGGCGTGCCGTTTTCCTACCCGTCGGGGGATCGGCTGCGACGCTGGAC
>JBAVTI010000554.1:0-1924 GCA_049696055.1 Paracoccaceae bacterium
CCGACCACGGCCTGACCCTGACCACGCAGGTCAAACGTGGTCATAAATTCGCGCTGGCGGATTTTGCCGCACACGACAAGCTGCTGCGCTATGGTCAGATCATCGGGCAGGCGCTGGAGCCGATCGCTATGGGCGCGCATGTGCATACGCACAATCTTGGGATGGGCGCGCACACGCAAGACTATGCCATGGCGCAGGCCAACACGCCGCTGCCGGTTTTGGATTTGACCCGGACCTTTGACGGCTATCACCGCGCCGACGGCAAGGTGGGGACGCGAAACTATCTTGGCGTGCTGACCACGGTAAATTGCTCGGCCACGGTGGCCAAGCTGGTGGCAGAAGCCGCTGAGTGCGATCCGTGGTTTCAAAGCCTCGAAAATATTGATGGGATCGTGCCGATCGTGCATGGCACCGGATGTGCTATGGACATGAAGGGGGAAGGCTATCAGCTGTTGTTCCGCACTTTGCAAGGTTATGCACAGCACGCGAATTTTGGCGGCATCCTGCTGATCGGTCTGGGTTGCGAGGCGATGCAGGTGCCAGCTTTGGTCGGAGCGGGGCGGTTGCGGCAGGATAACAACTTTCGCTACATGACCATCCAGCAAGAGGGCGGCACCCGGCGCACCATCGCGGCCGCACTGCACGAACTGCGCGAGATGTCCTTGATCGCCAACAAGGTGACACGGCAGCCCGCGCCGTTGAAGCATATCGTTGTGGGGCTACAGTGCGGCGGCTCGGATGGCTATTCCGGCATCACCGCCAACCCGGCATTGGGGGCGGCCTCGGATCTTCTGGTGCAACACGGTGGCACCACGATCTTGTCGGAAACTCCCGAGATTTACGGCGCCGAACATCTGCTGACCCGCCGCGCGGCGACGCCTGCGATTGCCGAGGCGATGATCGCGCGCATCAAGTGGTGGGAAAGCTACACCGCCCGCAACGGCGGCGAGATGGACAACAATCCCTCGCCCGGCAACAAGCGTGGCGGATTGACGACCATACTGGAGAAATCACTGGGTGCCGTCGCCAAGGGCGGCACCGCGCCGATGGTGGGGTTTTATGAATACGCACAACCGATCACTACGCCCGGTTTTACCTATATGGACAGCCCCGGCTATGATCCGGCGTCGGTTACCGGACAGATTGCCAGCGGCGCGAACCTGATCGCCTTCACCACCGGGCGTGGATCGGTATCGGGGTTCAAGCCTGCGCCGGGTCTGAAACTGGCGACCAATACCGAGATGTATACCCATATGGCCGAGGATATGGACATCAACTGCGGCGATATCATCACCGGTGGCGTAAGCATTGCCGACAAAGGCCGCGAGATCTTTGAGGCGCTGGTCGCAGTGGCATCTGGCAAGCAGACGAAATCCGAAGAGCTGGGTTTTGGCGGCGCGGAATTCGTGCCGTGGCAGATTGGCGCGGTGATGTAAGCTGTTGCCATCGCAGGGCAATGTTCGTGTTGGCATCGTGTTGATGCTGGCGGGCATGTTTATGTTTTCGCTGAATGACGTCATGGGGAAATGGCTGATGGGCAGCTATTCGGTGGCTCAACTGATGGCGATCCGCAGCCTGTCGGCGCTGGTTGTGCTGGTGCCGTTTTTGCTGCGTGACGGTCTGGGCCAATTGTGGCGGGTGGATCGCCCTGGCCTGCAGGCGCTACGCGCCGGGCTGTTGGCCGTTGAAGGGCTGGGGTTCTATGCCGCCGTTGCCTATCTGCCGCTGGCCGATGTGGTGACCTATTGGCTGGCAGCCCCGATCTATGTGGCTGCGCTGGCCCCGCTGGTGTTGGGCGAGCGGGTCAGTGGCAGCGTTTGGGCGGCGATAGGTTTGGGCTTTGTCGGCGTGCTGGTGGCGCTGGAACCTTCGCGCAACAGCCTGATGCCTGCGGCCGGGATTGCCTTGCTGGGAAGCGTGGCGT
>JBAVTI010000555.1:0-6940 GCA_049696055.1 Paracoccaceae bacterium
GGTCAGCAGTTAGACGTTCAGCGCGATGATCAGGGCGGCGATCAGCGCGGCCACCACGGTAATCCAGCGCGGGGCCACCAGATCGCCCATTTTGGCGCGTGAGGCGGTGAAGGATACCAAGGGAACGATGGCGAAGGGCAACTGAAAGCTGAGGATGACCTGGCTCAGGATCAGCAGGCGGCCGATATCGCCCGAGCCCCACCACAAGATGCCGCCAATGGCGGGTATGATGGCGATGCCGCGGGTGATCAATCGCCGTGCCCAAGGCGGGAGGCGCATGTTGATAAACCCCTCCATCACGATCTGGCCCGACATGGTGGCGGTGACGGTAGAGTTTATCCCGCAGGCCAGCAGGGCGACGCCGAACAGCATGGGCGCGACCGAGGCGCCAAGCAGCGGTTGCAGCAGGCGGTGGGCGTCTTGAATCTCGGCCACTTCTTTCATGCCGGAATTGTGGAAGGTGGCGGCGGCGAGGATCAGGATCGAGGCGTTGATGGTCAGGGCGAACATCAGGGCGATGGTGCTATCCCATGTGGCCATGGTGAGGGCCGAGCGTTTGGCGGCCGGGTCGGCGCCGTAAGCGCGGGTTTGCACGATGCCAGAGTGCAGATACAGGTTATGGGGCATGACGGTGGCCCCGATGATGCCCAGCGAGAGATACAGCATTTCGGGGTTGGCAAGGATATCGCGGGTGGGGGCGAAACCGCCGATGACGCCGGCCCAATCGGGGTTGGACATGGCGATCATGGTGGCAAAACAGGCGGCGATCACGGCAAGCAGCGCCATGATCAGCGCCTCGACCCAGCGAAAGCCCCGGCTTTGCAGCCACAGGATCAGAAAGACGTCGGCGGCGGTGATGAAGATACCGATTTCCAGCGGGATGCCGAACAGCAGGTTAAGGCCGATGGCGGTGCCGATGACTTCGGCGAGGTCAGTGGCGATGATGGCAAGCTCGGCGAACAGCCAAAGCGGATAGGACACCCATTTGGGGTAGGCATCACGGCAGGCTTGGGCCAGATCACGCCCCGAGGCGATGGCAAGCCGGGCGCACAGGGATTGCAGCACAATCGCCATGATGTTGGACAACAGCGCGATGAACAGCAGGGCATAGCCGAACTTGGCCCCCCCGGCGAGCGAGGTGGCCCAATTGCCAGGGTCCATATAGCCGACAGCCACCAGATAGCCCGGCCCGACGAAGGCCAGAAAACGACGAAATGGCGTGCCGCCCGTGGTGACGGCGATCGAACGAAAAACTTCGGACAGTGACGGGGTGCTGCGTTCGTTGCGCCAGGCGGGGGACGACATAGGTGACTTTCTGCGAATGAGTTGCAATTGCATATTTGGCGCAGGCTTTCGGATTGTCAAGGCTTTGGCGGTATGACCGCGGGTCAGGGGGCGATCACGCCCTTTGCACCGCCGCTGATCAGCATGGCGGCATCGGCCAGTGGCAACAGCGGCGGGGCCGACGATGGCACGGCAATATAATGCGGCCGCCAGACCGGATCAAACTTGGCCTTGAACGCGCGCAATCCGGCAAAGTTGTAGAAGTTGCCGCCATGACGGAACAGCGCACCCCCAAAGCGATCCCACAGGCGGCCAGAGCGGCGGGTCTCAAACCCGGCAAGCGGGGCCATGCCAAGCGAGAATTGCTGGTAGCCCCGGGTCTTCATTTCCAGCATCAGGGCGGTGAACAGGAAATCCATTACGCCCGCCGGGGCATCCGTGGCCTGACGCATCAGATCAATCGTGGCAAGCGCGCGGGTATCGGTGGTCAGCACATTGGCAAAGGCGATGATCTGGCCGTTCTGGCGCACAAGGGCCAAGGGCCAGCGGTTCAGCCAATCGGGTTCAAACCGCCCGACGGAAAAGCCCTTTTCGCGGGTATTCTTTTCCGCCAACCACGCATCCGAGATCACCCGAAGCGATTTCAACAGCGCTGGGCGGTGCGGCGGCATGGCGATTTCAAGCGACAGGCCGTCGCGCAGGGCGCGGGCGTGGGCGGCGCGCAGTTTGCGCCGGATCGGGCCGTCGAGGTTGAAATCGGGCAGATTGATCAACGCCTCTTCGCCCAGTTTATGCAGGCTGAGGCCCAGATCAAGCATCAGGGGCAAGTCGGTCTGATCAACTTCGTAGAACACCGGGCGGGCACCGGCGCGGCGGGCTTCGTCGACAAAGATCCACGCAAGATCGACACAGGCTTCGCGGGCACCAACCGGACTGCCAAGGGCGATCCACGACCGCCCCCGCACCCCGAACATCAGGAAGGCATCGCCCGCATCGGAGATCAGCAGGGTCTTGTCGCCCATCAGCGCAAAACCCGCATCGGGGCGGTCAGACGCCCGAAGGATACGCGCTGCACGATCCAGCAGGGCGGCGTCTGGCAAGGTGGGGCGCAAACGCGGGGCGTGCAGCAGCAAGAACAACGCGCCGATGCCAACGGCCATGCTGGCCACCATCCCGGCCCGCAGCGCACGCGGGGCGGAGCGGTCGGTGGCAAATTGCCACCAAAGTTCGTGGGCGTAGTCGGTGCTTTTGTGGGCAAAGAACAACACAAAGCCAAAGGCAAACAGGGTAGACAGCACCAGCACGATCCAGCCAAAGGAAAACCCGGCATGGGTAAGGGTGGTGCGGCGGTTAAACTCGCGTCGGAACGGCAGCAGGATCAGACAGGCCAGGGCAAGGGCGGCGGCGCGCTGGGTATCAAAGCCCTGCGCCAGTGCGGTGACAATGCCCGCAGCCATCGCGCCCAGCGCCAGAAGATACGCCCCCATGCTGCGACGGGCGACCCCCAGGGCCAGCACGATCAGTGCCGCGCCCAAGGCGCTGGACAGCAGCGCGCCACCTTCGACGAAAACAATCGGGAACAGCTTTTCCAGCGCGTCTGCGGCCTCGGAGGTGGCGGGGATCAGGGCGGCAAAGGTCATCCACAGGCCAGAGCCAAAGATCAGTGCCGCCAGCACCACAGGTGCCAACGGGGCGACAGCGCCAAGCGCGGGCAGCATCGACGACAGCGCCGCATCAACCCGGACCATCCGCGCGGCATGGTGGCTGCCCAAGGCGACCCAAGCCTCGTAAAGCGCCAGCACGATCAGAGCCAGAACAAAGGGCACCAGATAGTAGATCATCCGGTACATCAGCAACGCCGCCGCGATCTGATCGACCGGGGTGCCGGTGGGCATGGCGGCAATCACCACGGTTTCAAACACCCCGACACCGCCGGGCACATGGCTGAGGATGCCCGCCATCAGGGCCGCAGCAAACACCGCAAGGAAGGTAAGAAAGCTGACATCCGTGACCGGCAGCAACAGATAAAGCGCCAGTGAGGAAAAGCCGATGTCGAGGATGCTGAACATCATCTGGCCCGCCAGAACCGGCAATGACGGTGCGCGCAGCACAAAGCGGCCATAGCGCAATTCGCCCTTGCGCCACGCCGCCACGATCAGCGGCACCATGATGGCCAGAATGCTGCCAATCGCCACAATGCGCACCAAAGCATTGGGGAAAGGCATCATTCCGGCCAAGGCTCCGGGATGCACGGCCAAGGCCCCAAGGCCAACAATGGTGGCGGCAAAGCCAAACGAAACGGCGGCAAAGGTAGACACGGCGGCCACGTCATAGCCATCCAGCCCCAGCCCGGAATAGATGCGGTAGCGCACCGCCCCCCCCGATACGGCGCTAAGCCCAATGGTATTGCCAAAGGCATAGGCCATAAGCCCGCCAGTGATCACAATCGGCAGCGGCAGGGGTTTGCCGATGTAGTGCAGCGCCGACCAGTCATACCCCACCAAGGCCAGATAGGCGACCAGCGTGGCCAACAAAGCCAGCGCCAGTGTCGCCCAAGGTGTTGCGTGGATATTGGCCGCAACATCACGCAGATCGACCGGGGCAAGCAGGCGAAACAGTGCATAAAGCCCAAAACCAAACAATCCCGCCGCCAATAAGAACGGCATGGCGGCGCGCAGCCTTTGCCAAGGGGTGCGCACGGCGGCAATCGCGCTTTCCTCGACCTTCGGGGCGGGCATTGGGACGGATCTCCGGCTTTGGGCTAGGGCATGGTGGCATATTCAGACTTTCCGGACGCAAGGCAATCAACCCCTGCGTCTGGCAGCAAAATTTCCGTCACTTGGCGAAAGTAGTGGTGAAGTTGCCGCGCCAGAACGGGTCTTCGGGCGTCGGCCAGCAGGACTCGATTATGGTGCTGTCGAGCCGTTCCATCGGGGAGGCGGGGCGAGGCCGGGGCAGAGCGGGAGGAGGCTGGGTGTTTCCTGTTGGTTGAGCAGGGCGCAAATCGGGTCGGAGGCGCAAACTTGGGGCGGCTGTCGTCAGAGCGCAATTTTCCAAATTCAGTGACCGGGATTTGGCAAGGACCGGGATTTGGTGTAGGATGGCGATATTATCGCGGAAAGGATGTTTGAAATGATCGCTGACAAGGTGGTTGATGGCGTGGTGATCGGGCTGCTTTTGGGGTTCGAGGCCAACGCGCCGCTGGTGGTTTTTCCGTCAAATCCACATGATCATGCGATTCCTGCCCGCAGCCTGACCAAGCTGTCGGCAAGCGATGTGGGCTGCGAAGTGGCGCTGCTGTTCGAGGATGGCGCGCGGGACCGGCCGTTGATCGTGGGCAAGATCGTAGAGCCGGTGCGCGACCGCGCGGTGCCGATGGTGATCCGTGACGGCGAGCAGGTGAAACTGACGGCGAACGAACGCATCGAATTGCGTGTGGGCAAGGCGTCGATCGTGATGGAAAAGGACGGCCATATCACCATCCGCGGCACCTATCTGGTCAGCCACGCCTCGGCGGCCAACCGCATTCGCGGCGGGTCAGTCAATCTGAACTAGCGGCGCAATGACACCGCAGCCGAACGTGCCAATCCTGCCCGAGATCGTGCGTCAGCACGCCGAAATGGCAGCGTTTTTGTGGACCGTTTACGACCACCACCTGCTGCATCCCGAGGAAAATCCCGACATGGACGCCGAGCGTCTGGAGCGGCTGATGGAACGGCTGGAAGCGCATCTTGATGGGCTGCGGGTCGCGGGCGAAGACGGCAAGCGGATCGCGGGCGAGCGGTATGACGCCTACCCCGAGGCGGGCGAATTGTTCGTGGTCAGGATGCTGGAGGCAAAGGCGGCGATCCCGGTGCGGCAATTGGATTTGGACTTAACCCGCAGGTATATCGCCGAAAATCTGCCCGAGCGGAACTAGACCAAACGGAAACCATCGTCGTAAACCAAAGTAAGCGTTTTCCATTTCTCGCTGTCAAATCGCCAAGCCGTGTCGGTACCGGCCGCATAGAGGTAGCTTCCATCGGTGCGAAGGTCCGAAGCGATTTCGGTATCCTCAAAAGGTTCCAATACGTCGCCCTTCTCGACGGTGATGCCGATTTCGTTGCCCCAGTAAGTCTTACCCTTAAAGCTTCGCACCGCAAAATGGGTCATTTTGGCAGTTTTGATTTCCGTCACTTCGTCATTCGCGATCCGAAGGCACACGCCGTCATCGCCCGCGACGCGAATGGCACCGTCCGGCGCAACCTCGATGCCGTGAAACCGATCATGCCGGTGCAGTTCCAACGGCTGCCACCCCGTTGCAGAGAGGCGGTGGACGGCACCGAGGTCACCACAGACGTAAAGGCCGTGCAGGGGATGCGCATGGACGTCAAGATAATCCACCGACTGTATCGGTGAAATTGGCTGCCATACTGACCCCTCTAGCCGATAGGCTATGCCGTCGACCCCGACAGTGATCGGACCGCCAGCGTTTTTCGCCCACACTTGCCTGAGGCTCTTTTCACTTACCTTGTCCCGAGACCAGACGTCCCCGGCATAGCGCCAAATCCAGGTTGTTGCTTCCAGTGCATAGAGTTCGCCAGAGGGAGCCGCGGAAAGTGCCATCAGCCATTCACTTGTCAGCAACACCTCACGCGCGGTGGCCGGATCAAAATTCTCGACAACGAAGATGACCGAAACGACCGTGACATAATCGGCATCGCTAAGCACAAAAAGGATGGCCGCCTTGCCGTTCCCCATCGGTGCGATTTGAATGCATTCGACCGAGGTATCGCCGTCTAGCGCAAACCCTTCCAAATCTTCCTTGTCCATAATCTGTCACCTGACCTCTTTCGGCGATACCGTGCCGGTATCTAGTTTGTGCGACTAGCAGGATACTTTTGAAGGCGCGACGTCTGCCGCCTTGACGACAACCGTTTTACCCTTTGGGGCGGCCTTCTTTAGCCTTTTTTTCGCAACCTGCACGAGGCGTGCCTGATCTTTGGCTTTCGGACATGATCCATGGCAAGCCTTCTTGTCCTTCACCTCTTTTTCAGATTTGTTCATGCTTTTCTTCATGTACTCCATGTTCGCGACCTTCAGGCATTCGGTAGCGGCCGACTGCACCGCAGGTGGAATCTTTGGTTGATCCATGTGTTTTACGGTGCTTTTGACACAGGTATCGGAAAAATCCCCGAGTTTGCCCGCAGGATTGTCTGTCAGCCAGTTCCGAGCATCGGCGGACTTGAAATTGTGCGGGGTTTTGCGCTTCTTGCCGATCACTTTTTTCCCGGGGGCACCGGCGGCCTTGGCTTTCGCCCCCTCACCGGCCACCCACATTGCCTTCAAGCATATGCAGGGTGCCTTCTTGTCGTCATAGCTTTTGCAGCAATCCAGTGTCAGGTCGCGAACGCCCGCAGCCGTGAAAAACTGTACCTCAACGGTGTGCTCCTTTTCATACCCATCAGGGCAAGTAAGCTCTTCATATGGTTTAATTTCGAGGTCAGAGCATTTGAACGTTGCTGGCGTCGCCTTGCCCACCTTGGGCATCGGCGGCCCGCCTGCGGTGGGGGAGGCGTGATCGTTGGATGAGATGTCGGAAAAGCGGCTGATGGGTTCGCCATCCATTTTGACGTCACCCGACCAGGCATGGGCGTATTCCTTGCCGGTGTTGACC
>JBAVTI010000556.1:0-1511 GCA_049696055.1 Paracoccaceae bacterium
CACCTTGACTGCCGAAGGGGTGACACGCCGCGAACCCGATGGCTTTTTGTGGGAGCTTTGGTCGTTTCACCCGCAAGCCGTGGCCTTGGCAGTCGAGTCCGTTCGGGCCGAGGCCGAGCGCCTGTCAGGCACGCCGCAACCCACCCGATCCTTGCTTAAACGCGCCAAGCTGCCCCGCCTTGCCAAAGCCTTGGGGTCTTAGCTCCAGCGCGCTTCGCGGGCCTCGATGGCGGCGATCCGCTCGGTGGTTTTGGGGTGGCTTAGCAACCAGGCCGGCGCTCCTGCACCCGAGGCGCCTGTCAACCCTTCCAGCTTGCGAAACAGTGATTTCTGTGGCCCGGTGCCAATCCCGGCTTTGACCAGCAGCGCCGAGGCGTAAGCATCCGCCTCATGCTCATCGCGGCGCGACATATGGGCGGCCAAAGCCGATGACACCGCGTTGGCAATCCAGACACCGACGAACGGAATAAACCGGTTCAGCAATGCTGAAAGCATCATGAACACAGCGTTCTGCCCCGTCACATCTATCATCCGCCGCTTGGTGTGACCCAAGGCCACATGGCCCAATTCATGGGCGATGACGCTGGCCATTTCCTCGGCGCTGACCTCGCCATTGCGGTATTTTGCAACAAAGCCACGGGTCAGGAAAATCCGCCCATCAGGGGCCGCCAGCCCATTCACCGGGTCCACCTCATAGACGAAAACCCGCAAGCCCGGCAGATCCAGCGCCCGCGCCATCCTGTCTGCCATCGCGGTAATGCCCGGTTCGGTTAGCGGATGCGACTGCGCGTCTAAAATCTTGCCCGTGCGCCAAACCGAAAACCGCACCATCAAAATGGCGTAGGCGATGGCGAACAAAACGGGGGCGAGTTTCAGCAGCATGATTGCTATATGGACCCGCCGTTGGCCGGGGCAAAGATTATTGCCAAAAATATTTCAAATTTCTTTCGCAGAACGCGGGCAGCATTGCCGATCCAATTCGCCGGATCGATGTATGTACGCATGCCATACGTGGGCCATACGCGTAACATACCTTTCTTTTCGGCCTAACGCCCCAATTCCTTGATGCCGCGCGCAATGCCGTCCAGCGTCATCGGTACCATTTTGCGGCCAAAAATCTCACCGATCAGCCGAATGGAATGACTGTGCTGCCAGTGCTGCTCCGGGGTGGGGTTGATCCACAGATGATGCGGCCATTGTGCCGTGGCCCGCTGTAGCCAAGCTTGCCCGGATTCCGCATTCCAGTGTTCATTCGCGCCGCCGGGGTGCAAAATCTCATAGGGCGACATCGACGCATCGCCGACGAAAATGCATTTGTAATCAGCGCCATAGGTGCGCAGAATGTCCCACGTTGGGGTCTGCGCATCCCAGCGGCGGGCGTTGTCGCGCCACACGCCTTCGTACAGGCAATTGTGGAAATAGAACGGCACAAGGTGCTTGAATTCAGCCCGCGCTGCCGAAAAAAGCTCTTCCATCACCCGAACATAGGGGTCCATCGACCCGCCCACATC
>JBAVTI010000557.1:0-1942 GCA_049696055.1 Paracoccaceae bacterium
GTGCTGGGGTATCTTGCGGCGGGCATCTTGCTTGGGCCCGCCTTGGGTTTGGCCGGGGCCGAAACCAAAGACCTGCAGCATTTCGCCGAATTTGGCGTGGTGATGATGCTATTTCTAATCGGCCTGGAACTTGATCCCCGCACCCTTTGGGATATGCGCCACAAACTGCTTGGCCTTGGCGGGCTGCAAATCACCCTGACCACCGGCCTGCTGACCGCCGTCCTGATCTGGCTTGGCCAAAGCTGGCAAATCGCCCTGACCATCGGCCTTCTGATGTCGCTTTCCTCCACCGCCATCGTGCTGCAAACCCTGTCCGAGAAAAACCTGATGCGCAGCGCGGGCGGGCGCAATATCTTTTCTGTCCTGCTGACCCAGGATATCGCCGTGGTGCCGATGCTGGCGCTGATCCCGCTAATGGCGTTTCGCGCGCCGCAAACCACCGCCGAAGCCGTCGGCGTCACCAACCCCGAGGCCACCCCCAGCGCCGCCGAACCGCTGCTTAGCCTGGTGCAATCGCTGCCCGGTTGGGCCACCACCCTGCTTACCCTCGCCATCGTCGGGGTGATCATCCTTGGCGGCCACTTTCTGACCCGCCCGGTATTCCGCTTTGTCCACGCCTCGCGCCTGCCCGAGATGTCGACCTTCATCTCGCTTCTCACCGTGCTCGGCATCGCCTTTCTGATGATGCTGGTCGGCCTCTCGCCGGCACTTGGCACCTTCCTCGCCGGCGTCGTTCTGGCCAATTCTGAATTCCGCCATCAGATCGAGGCGGATATCAAACCCTTCAAGGGCATCTTGATGGGCATCTTTTTCATGACCGTCGGCATCAGCGTCGATGTCACCGTGCTTGCCGCCCAACCCTTCACCATCATCGGCCTGACCCTTGGCATGATGGCGCTGAAATCGCTGGTGCTGTTTGGCCTGACCTTCCTGTTCAAACTGCGCGGCCGCGACCGCTGGCTGTTTACCCTGGGCCTCGCTCAGGCGGGCGAGTTTGGCTTCCTGATCGTCAGCTTTGCCGTGCAACAAACCATCCTGCCCGCCGGGATCGCCAGCCTTGCGCTGCTGGTGATCAGCCTGTCGATGCTGCTCACGCCGCTGCTGTTCATCGTCCAAGACCGCCTCGCCCGCCGCCTGACCGACCGCAGCGCCGATCACAGCCCCGATGTGATCGACGAAAAAGGCAGCGTGCTGATTGCGGGCATCGGTCGCTTTGGTCAGGTCGTCAACCGCATGGCCCGGATGAGCGGCCTTTCCACCACCGTGCTTGATGCCGATATCACCACGGTCGAGCGGATGCGCCGCTTCGGCGTCAAAGGCTTCTTTGGCGATCCCACCCGCCCCGAGCTTTTGCAAGCCGCCGGTCTGGCCGAGGCGTCGATCTTGGTGGTCGCGGTAGACGACCGCGACAACGCCCTCAAAATCGTCACCTACGCCCGCTCGGTGCGCCCCGACATCCACATTGTCGCCCGCGCCCGTGATCGGGTGAACGTCTATGAACTGTACAAGGCCGGCGCCAATGACATCGTGCGCGAAACCTTCGACTCATCGATTCGCGCCGGGCGCTACGTGCTCGAAAACATGGGCTTCACCGAATACGAGGCCGCCAAACTGTCGCAGACCTTCTTCAAGGTAGACCGCGCCGCGATGCGCGACCTTGCCGAACTGTGGGTGCCGGGCCAACCCGTCCACCTGAACGAAGCCTACATTGCCCGCGCCCGCGAACTCGACCGCGATCTGCAAACCGCCCTCAACGATGAACTTGACGAGGCACGACCCACGCGCGAAGCCGCCGAATAGCGTATGGCGCAAAGCCATACGTAAACCATACGCCCGCCATACCCGGCAAAATCCGCCTTTTTACCCTTCACTTTTACCCAAATATCCTCGGGGGTGGGGTCCGGGGCGGGGGCAGACAGCCCCCGCCCCGGCGCGTTCAGCC
>JBAVTI010000558.1:0-2822 GCA_049696055.1 Paracoccaceae bacterium
TGATCCAGGAGGTCGATGCGCAAGCTGATGAGATCCGTCGCCTGAAGCGCGATTTGGCGCGGGTGACGGAGGAGCGGGACATCCTAAAAAACCGTCACGGGCCGCAGCCCGCCTGTGCGCGGTATAAACATCCCGTGCTTTCTTTGGCGACTATGTCTCTCGCTATGATTTCAAGCGATCTGAGGAGGACGGGGCGACCGTCAAGCTGGTCTACGAGACCATAAGGGTGGACAATGGCCTCGAATACAGCAGCGGCGAGCTGCTGGAATGGGCTGAGAAACAAGGGGTTACTCTACAGCACATCCAACCCGGACAGCCCCAACAGAACGCCTATATCGAGCGCTACAACCGCACCGCCCGGCATGAATGGCTCGACCAATACATCATCGAAACCATCGAGGAGGCTCAGGATTTCGCCACACAATGGCTCTGGACATACAACAACGACCGCCCAAACATGGGCATCAGCGGCATCACCCCCGCTCAGAACCTGAAAATGGCCGCATTTAGTTCTACGAACGCACACCGCAAAAAATGGAGGGATTACCCCGTCAAGAGGTCTTCCCGTTCTGACATCGCCCAATTCCGAAAGACCTGCGCTTGACGGGTGACCAGCGGTGCCGCTGTAGTGGAAGACAACAAATAGTAATTGAAGCCGTCGTCCTGTACCCGTTGTGAAACTTGGACAAGGCCGCCCGATTTCAGGTCAGGCTGGATCATGGCCTGTGGGCACAGCGCTACTCCTTGTCCCGACAGGGCAGCGGCGCGAAGTAGGTTGAAATCCTCAAAGGTTGCGCCGTCATGGGTGGGCGCTTGGGCGGAGGGAGGTGCCGCGCTGTCCAGCCCCGACAGCCAAGTGGCCCATCCCGTCGGCGTCCCATCATGCAAAAGACCCAAGGTCAGAAAATCGGTAACTGTTTCAGGTTTGCGCCCGAGACGGGCCAATGCAGAGGGGCTACACACCGGCACACTTTGCCCCGCGAGATGAAAATGAGCCTGAATCATCGGACCTGATGGAGCCTCTTTCGCGAAGACAAAGGCCAGATGCACATCGTGAAAGTTTATCTCACGACCATGCATGGCATAAACGATCCTGATTTCGATTTCCGGATGGGCGGTGCGAAATCGGCTGAGGCGCGGGATCAACCAGCACATCGCCACCGAGGGGATTGCCGCGATAACAAGGGCCTGACTGGTGTTTCGCGCCCGGTTGCACGCCGCTTCGATCTCGGCAAGCGACCCTGCCAGACTAAGCGCCAAATCGGCCCCATGTGGCAAGAGCCGGGTCCGGTTGCCCTCACGTTCAAACAATGGCTTGCCCAGCCAATCCTCGACATTCCGAATCTGGTGGCTGACTGCGGATTGCGTGACGAAAAGCGCTTCGGCGGCAGCGCGGAATGACCCCAAGCGGGAGACCGCCTCAAAAACGCGCAGGGCATTGAGCGGAGGTGTCGTCATGGCATTGCCCCAGCATGAGAAGATTTAATGCTACAGTGAAATATGGTCTTTTGACAAGATCCGCGAAAAGGTGACTGATTGCCAGCAATCGGGCCAGCGTCGGCCCAGAAAATCTTTGGAGGATTCGATGGAACGCGAACGGTTGCAGAACTATGTGGACAATGGCGAAAAGGCTGTGCCAACTTTTTCCGATACCGAGATGCAACGGCGTCTCGATGCGATCCGGGGCCATATGGCGCAGGCTGGTATTGATGCGGCCCTGTTTACCAGCTATCACTGCATCAACTATTACTCTGACTTCATGTTTTGCTATTTTGGACGCCGCTATGGCTTTTTGGTTGACCATAACATCGCCACCTCGATCAGTGCGGGTATCGACGGTGGCCAGCCATGGCGCCGGACTTTTGGCGGCAAGAACGTCACCTATACTGACTGGCAGAAAGACAATTATTTTCATGCCATTCGCGGCTTGACCGGCGGCGTAAAGCGGCTTGGGATCGAGTTTGACCACATCAACATCGACACGCTGAACCTGCTGAAATCTGAATTCCCCAGCATGGAATTCGTCGATATCGGTGCGGCTTCCATGCGCCTGCGGATGATCAAATCGCCCGAGGAAATCGCCCATATCACCAAGATGACGCGCATAGCTGACATCGGCGGCGCGGCTTGCGTCGAGGCGATTGCCGTCGGTGTGCCCGAGCATGAGGTGGCGCTGCATTCCACCGCAACCATGGTGCGAGAAATCGCCAAGGTCTGGCCGCATGGCGAGCTTCTCGACACCTGGACATGGTTCCAGTCGGGCATCAACACTGATGGCGCACATAACCCGGTGACCAGCCGCAAGATTCAGAAGGGCGATATCCTGTCGCTGAACTGCTTCCCGATGGTCGCAGGCTACTATGTGGCGCTGGAACGCACGCTGTTCTCGGAAGAGGCATCCGACGAGCATATCCGGCTTTGGAACATCAACTGTGCGGTGCATGACCGCGGCAAAGAGCTGCTGATTCCGGGCGCAAAGTGCAGCGACATCGCGAAAGAATTGAACGAGATGTATGCTGCCGAAAACTTGCTGCAATACCGTAGCTTTGGATACGGCCATTCGTTCGGCGTGCTGTGCCACTACTACGGCCGCGAAGCCGGTCTGGAACTGCGCGAAGATTGTGACACGGTTCTGGAAGAAGGCATGGTCGTGTCGATGGAGCCGATGATCACTGTGCCGAACCATCTGCCTGGTGCTGGCGGCTACCGCGAGCATGACATTCTGGTCATCACCAAGGAAAACAACAAGGGCAACACCAACATCACTGGTTTTGCCTATGGCCCCGAGCATCTGATTGTAAAGAACTAGGGCTGAAGACCAA
>JBAVTI010000559.1:0-1690 GCA_049696055.1 Paracoccaceae bacterium
CGCCTGATGCGGTTGCGCAAAGGCCCGATCATTGCGGCGCTCTATCCGATTGTGATGCTGCTGGCGCAACTAGCTCTGGCCTGTGGTGCGGGCTGGGGCATGGGCGCGTTCGTCAATCAGCTGATCCCGCCCGTGCTTGGTGGCTGGCCGGGGGCAGGGGTGGCGCTGGCGTTGGCGGTGCTGATCCTGCGATGGTTCCGGCGCAAGGATGGCAAGTTTTTTGCCTATTACCTGATGCACGATTATGCCTACACCGCGCAGTCAGGCGGGGCCAATCCGCCGGATCTTGAGGCACGGATGGCCGCATTCCGGATTTCAATTGCCGAGGCGATGCGGGGTGATTTCGACGAGGTTCTGGTGGTGGGCCATTCTTCAGGCGCCCATCTGGCGGTGTCGATCCTTGCAGATCTGATCCGCGAAGGCCTGCCGGATCAACGACCTGCGTTGTCGTTTCTGTCCTTGGGGCAGGTGGTGCCGATGGTGTCGTTCTTGCCCAAAGCCGACCGGCTGCGCGCCGATCTGCACTATCTGTCCGCCCGCGAAGAAGTGACGTGGATCGACGTTACCGCCCCCGGCGACGGTTGTGCCTTTGCGTTGTGCGATCCGGTTTCGGTGACGGGCGTTTCGCCTCAGGGCAAGCTTTGGCCGTTGGTGGTATCGGCGGCATTTACGCAAACCTTGTCGCCCGAGCGCTGGAAGGAACTACGCTGGCGGTTCTTTCGGCTGCATTTTCAATATCTTTGCGCCTTTGACCGCCCCGGTGACTATGACTATTTCCGCATCACTGCAGGCCCGATTACCTTGGGCGCACGCTATGCCGGGCGGGCTCCGTCAAAAAGCCGCATTGACCGGGCGATCTCAAAGTATACCAGTATGGCTGCATGACAGAGCCGCAGCCATTGCCCCCAAAACCGCAAGCGCGGCCCGACCGGGTTTCCCTGCCAAGCTATCTTCGGCTGTTCCGGCAGGATATTTTGTCAGCCCAACCCGCGCGCCTCTATCGGGCATGGATGGCCGAGTTTCGCACGCCGTTTTTCCGCAGCTATCTGTGCAACGACCCCGGCTTGGTCAAACGGGTGCTGAACGAACGGCCCGACGATTTCCCGAAATCCAATCGCATCCGCGAGGGGTTGAACCCCTTGCTTGGCAATTCGGTTTTCGTCACCAACGGCGAGGTCTGGAAACGCCAGCGTCGCATCATTGACCCCGCGTTCGAGGGCGGGCGCCTGCGCGACACCTATCCTGCGATGCTGGCGGCGGGGCAGGCGGCGGTCGCGCGCCTTGTGCCGGGCGTCATCGAGGTTGAAGAACAGATGAGCCATGCAGCCGCGGATGTGATCTTTCGCACGCTGTTTTCCATCCCGATCGAGCATGAGATCGCCGGGCAGGTCTTCACCCAGTTCCGCGAATACCAACGCACCCAGCCGATCCTGAACCTCGCCGCTTTTCTGCCCTTGCCGCGATGGTTTCCCCGCTTTCATCGCCGCAAAACCAAGGCTACGGCGCGGGCCATTCGCGGCTTGATCACCCGGCTGACCGAAGACCGTGCGCGGGCAATTGAAACCGGCAGCGCGCCCGATGATCTTGCCACCAAGATCATGACCACCGCCGATCCCCTGACCGGCGCGGTGTTTGCCACCGGTGAAATGGTCGATCAGGTGGCGATTTTCTTCCTCGCGGGCCATGAAAC
>JBAVTI010000560.1:0-5224 GCA_049696055.1 Paracoccaceae bacterium
TGTGCCATTCGGTCCAGGGCACTGCCGCCGAACTCGCCCGCGATCTGGATATTCCCGTCGCATCAATGCGTTACCGTGCTGCGGGCATCAACCACATGGCCTTCTACCTCAATCTCGAGGCCCGCAATTCCGATGGCACCTACCGTGATCTTTACCCCGAATTGCGCGCCGGGTATCTTGCCAAAACCATCCCGCTGGAAAGCCATTGGAACGCCCGCTGCCCCAACCTCACCCGCTACGAGGCGATGATGCATCTCGGTTCTTTCGTCACCGAATCCAGTGAGCATTTCGCCGAATATGTGCCGTGGTTCATCAAATCCCACCGCCCCGATCTGATCCAGCAGTTCCGCATCCCGCTGGATGAATATCCGATCCGCTGCGAAGAACAGATTGCCCGCTGGCAGGCTCAGGCCGCCGAATACCGCACCGCTGCCACCATCGACGTCGCCCCCAGCCATGAATATGCCGCCACCATCATGAACGCGGTCACCACTGGCGCGCCTGCCGTGATTTACGGCAACGTCGCCAACCATGGCCATATCCCGCAACTGCCCCATGGCGCCGCAGTCGAGGTGCCGTGTCTTGTCGATGCAAATGGCATCCAGCCCACCACCGTCAACGATATTCCGCCGCAGCTCATCGCTTTGATGCGCACCAATCTGAACGTGCAGGAACTAACCGTTCAGGCCCTGCTGCACCAGAACCGCGACCATATCTACCATGCCGCCATGCTCGATCCCCATACCGCAGCCGAGCTTGATCTAAGCCAGATTCGTGCCCTGATGGATGACCTGATCACCGCCCACGCCGATTGGCTGCCCGCCTGGCTTGTTCCCCGAAAGGCTGCTTGATCCGGCGTGCTGGCTAAAATATCCCGGCTTAGGCCCGCCCTTTTGCGAAAGCGTCCCCATGACCGACCTGCCCATCTACCCCGACCTTAAATCCGCTTCCGTTTTCATCACCGGCGGTGGTTCCGGCATCGGCGCTGCCCTCACCGAAGGCTTCTTGCGGCAAGGGGCCCGCACAGCCATTGTTCAGCGTTCTGACGCCACCGCATTTTGCGATGACATGGCGGCCAAAACCGGCAACCGCCCCCTGTTCATCGCCTGCGACATCACCGATATCGCCGCCCTGCAAGCCGCCGTTCAAACCGCCGCCGCGCAAAATGGCCCCATCACCGTCCTTGTGAACAACGCCGCCAACGATCAACGCCACAGCGCTCTCGAAGTGACCGAAGAATTCTGGGAGTGGTCGATTGCCATCAACCTGAAATCCTATTTTTTCGCTGCCCAAGCCGTGATTCCCGGCATGAAAGCCGCAGGTGGCGGCAGCATCATCAACTTCTCCTCGATCAGCTACATGATGGGCAACGCGGGCTACCCGGTTTACACCACGGCCAATTCCGGCATCAACGGGCTGACCCGCAGTTTGGCCCGCGAATTCGGCCCCGACCGTATCCGTGTCAACGCGGTGGCTCCCGGTTGGGTGCTGACGCAGAAACAAAAAGACATGTGGGTCACCCCCGAAGGCCTTGCCGCACATCTTGATCGGCAATGTCTGAAAGACCCGCTGGCGCCCGAAGATATCGTTGGCGGCGTCCTGTTTCTCGCCTCACAAACCTCAAAAATGATGACAGGTCAGGCGCTTGTGATCGACGGCGGCGTGGTGGTGACAGGATGACCAAGGCTTGGATCGCCGTCGATTGGGGCACCACTCACCTGCGCGCCTACCTGATGGGTGCCAATGGCCCGCTTGCCGAGGCCACGTCCGATGATGGCATGGGCCGCCTGACCCGCGACGCCTATGAACCCGCGCTGCTTCACCTTATCAATCCATGGCTAACAAACGGTAATATAACACAAATTATCGCCTGTGGCATGGTCGGATCGCGTCAAGGCTGGTTCGAGGCGCCCTATCGCACCACGCCCTGCACACCGCTTGATCCGGCCTCTCTTGTCACTGTCCCGACGCAAGATCCGCGCCTGAACGTCCGCCTTGTGCCCGGTTTGCGCCAAAATATCCCCGCTGATGTGATGCGCGGCGAGGAAACCCAAATCGCCGGCGTCCTTGCCTTGCACCCGCAATTCGACGGTGTTCTGTGCCTGCCCGGCACGCATTCCAAATGGGTGCAAATCTCTGCGGGTGAGGTAGTCAGCTTTCAAACCTACATGACCGGAGAGTTGTTTGCGCTGCTGTCTGAACACTCGGTTCTGCGCCATTCCATGCTCACTGATGGGTGGGATGAACAATCGTTCATAAACGCTGTCTCAGACGCAATATCGCGCCCCGAAAAGATCGCCGCCCGTCTGTTTGCCCTGCGCGCCGAGGCGCTGATTGCGGGCCTGCAACCCGGCCCCGCCCGCGCCCGCCTGTCCGGATTGCTTATCGGCATCGAACTTGCCGCTGCAAAACCCTATTGGCTTGGTCAAAACGTCATCCTTGTCGGTGCGGAAGCTCTGTCTGGCACCTACGCCCGCGCGCTGTCCCAACAAGGGGTTACCGCCCGCCAACTTCCCGCCGCCGCCTGTACTATCGCGGGCCTCGCGCGCGCCCAATCAGCAAAGATTTCCGCATGACCCGCCCGCTTATCGCCATCCTGCGCGGCCTTACCCCGCCCGACGCCCTGCCGATCGCACGGGCACTGATCGACGCAGGCATCACCACCATCGAAGTGCCGCTGAATTCACCCGACGCCTTCATCAGCATCCGCGCCATGGCCGACGCTTTCGGCCAGATCGCCCTTATCGGCGCTGGCACCGTCCTGACCACCGCCCAAGTCGAAAGCCTTGCCCGGGCGGGGGGCAAACTTGTCGTCTCGCCAAACTATGACCCCGCCGTGATCGCCGCCACCAAGGCGTTGGGCCTGCAAAGTTGGCCGGGCATCTTCACCCCGACCGAAGCTTTCGCCGCCCTGCGCGCCGGGGCCGATGGGCTAAAGCTGTTCCCGGGCAATATGGCAGGCCCCGGTGGCCTGAAAGCCCTGCGCGCCGTGCTGCCAACGGGCACAAAAGTCTATGCCGTTGGCGGCGCGGGCCCAGAGAACTTCGCTCAATGGCGCACAGCCTCTGCCGATGGCTTTGGTATCGGCACAGCGCTCTACACCCCTGGCCTTACTGCAGCCGAGGTGGCAACCCGCGCCAAAATCCTTGTCAAAGCGTTTGATCAGGCCTATTCATGACCGCCGTCTACGACAATCGAACCTGTACACTCGGCGAAGGCCCGCTTTGGCACCCACAATGTGAACAATTGTTTTGGTTCGACATCCTCCAGAAAAAACTGCTTACCGTCGGTGCGAATGGCCCCCAGGAATGGGCCTTCCAGCAACAGGTTTCCGCCGCGGGATGGATCAGCAAAACCGAGCTTCTGATCGCCTCCGAATCTGCCCTATTCCGCTTTGACCTGAACACAGGCGCGCGCCAGCATCTGTGCTCGCTCGAGGCCGACAACCCGATCACGCGCTCCAATGATGGCCGCGCAGATCCTCGTGGTGGCTTCTGGATCGGCACCATGGGCAAGAACGCAGAACCCGGTGCAGGCGCGATCTATCGCTACTTCGGCGGCGAACTGCGGCGCCTTTTCAACAGGATAACCATCCCGAATGCCATTTGTTTTACCCCGGATGGCGCACTGGCGCACTTCACGGATACAACCACTGGCATCGTCAACCGCGTGTCCCTCGATGCCGACGGCTGGCCCGATTCCGACCCAAAGGTTTTCCTCGATCTGCGTGCCGAAGGCCTTCACCCCGACGGTGCCGTGATTGACACGTCCGGCACCATGTGGCTCGCACAATGGGGGGCCGCCCGTGTTGCGGCTTACAGCGCACATGGGGCTTTCCAACGCGCAGTGTCTTTCAACGCGCCACATACTTCTTGCCCCGCGTTCGGCGGTCCCGGCCAGACGACGCTATTTTGCACGACCGCTCTGCAAGGCATGACTGACGCCCAGCGTGCCGCGTACCCAGATGCAGGCAAGACCTTTGCCGCGGTGGATGTCGCGCGCGGTCAATATGAACATCAGGTCATATTATGAACACAAAACCTCTGAAACGCACCCTTGGCGTCTGTTACTACCCAGAGCACTGGCCGCAATCCCAATGGGAAACCGATGCTGCCCACATGGCTGCCCTTGGCTTGACATGGGTGCGCATCGGCGAATTTGCGTGGCAACGCATGGAACCCGAGTCGGGCATTCTCGACTGGGACTGGCTTGATCGCGCCATTGATACCCTGGGAAAGCATGGGCTGAAAGTCGTCCTTGGCACCCCCACTGCCACCCCGCCGCGTTGGATGCTGACCAAGTACCCCGACATGATTGCGATCGACCGCGAAGGCAAGCCACGCGGCTTTGGCTCGCGCCGCCACTACTGCTTTTCGCACCGCCCCTATCGCGCCGAATGTGCCCGCATTGTCACCCTGCTGGCCCAACGCTATGGCCAAAACCCCTACGTGGCTGCTTGGCAAACCGATAACGAATACGGCTGCCACGATACCACGCTTAGCTATTCCGCCGCCGCTACTCATGCGTTCCGCGACTGGCTTGCCCAACGCTATCAATCTCCTCAGGCCCTCAATCGCGCCTGGGGCAACGTGTTTTGGTCGATGGATTACGCAAGTTTTGACGAAATCGCCCTGCCAAACCTTACCGTAACCGAGGCAAACCCCGCCCACACCATGGCCTTCCGTCGTTTCGCATCGGATGAGGTTGTCAGTTTCAACCGCCTCCAAACCGATATCATCCGCAAGCACAGCCCCTACCCGATTGCGCACAATTACATGGGCTGGGTCACTGAATTTGACCATTTTGCCACGGGCGCCGACCTCGATATTGCATCGTGGGATGCCTATCCGCTTGGCTTTTTGTCCGACCGCATCCCCGCTTCGGCCGAACACAAACTGAACTTCGTGCGCCAGGGCGATCCTGATTTCCAGGCCTTCCACCACGACCTTTACCGCGCTGTCGGTCGGGGCCGTTGGTGGATCATGGAGCAACAACCTGGCCCGGTAAACTGGGCCCCCTATAACCCCGATCCGCTTCCCGGCATGGCCCGGCTGTGGGCATGGGAGGCCTTTGCCCACGGTGCCGAAGCGGTCTGTTTCTTTCGCTGGCGACAAGCGCCGTTTGCTCAGGAACAGATGCATGCGGGGTTGCTGCGCCCCGATTCCGTCGCAGCCCCCGCGCATGATGAGGCTGCTCAAGTGGCCGCCGAACTTGCCCAAATGCC
>JBAVTI010000561.1:0-14679 GCA_049696055.1 Paracoccaceae bacterium
CTGCGGGCGGCCAGTTCCGTAAGGTGGATACCCACAGCGGTAGAGCCGGTAAAAGCCACCAGCCGCACCTGATCTTGCGGGATCAGATAGGATGAAATCTCGGACGGCACACCGAACACAAGGTTCAGTACACCCGGCGGCAATCCTGCATCATGGAACGCGCGGGCGATGTGCCATGCGCCCGCCGGGGTTTCCTCGGCCGCCTTGATGATAATTGAACAACCCGCCGCCAGCGCCCCCGCGATTTTGCGCGCAGGCTGGCTCATCGGGAAATTCCATGGCGCGAAGGCGGCCACGATTCCCACCGGCGCCTGGATCACCAGATATCGAATGCCGGGCGCAGAGGGCACCACACGGCCATACAAACGCTGTGCTTCGCCCGCGTCCCATTCAAAGAATTCGCAGCCCCGGATCACCTCTAGCCGGGCTTGGCCCAGGGGTTTGCCGTGTTCCAGCGTGATGGCATGGGCAATCTCGTCTATCCGGGCGCGCATCAGGGCGGTGGCGCGCAGGATCACTTCGGCGCGGGCGCGGGGCGCTGTTGCCTTCCAGACGCGATATCCCTTTGCAGCGGCTTCCAAAGCGTCGTCCAGATCCTGCGTGCGGGCCACTGGCACCTGACCGATGACCTCTTCGGTCGCGGGGTTAAGGACGGGCAGCGAATGCGCGGTCTTGCGCCATGCCCCACCGATATAGAGGCTAAGGTTGGGATATTCGGGCATGGGTCTCTCGGGGTGTCAGAGTACGCTTCGCATACAGGATGGACGTGTTTGGACATGAAAACAAATGAACTGATCGCCATCTGATATTCCCAATTTAAATATCAGAGGTGCGGCGTGGGTATTCTTTCTTTTCATATCCACAGCCTTACAATTCCATTTTCCTTTAGTCCCGACAGGGCGAGGCTTTCGACCGAACGCCATCATAGGCGGAACCAACAGGAGGATGACCAATTGCGATATTCACGCCTTTTGGCTGCAACCGCGCTTTGCGGCCTTTGGACCCTTGGTGCCGTGGCGCAGGATTGGCAGGAAGAGCCTTTGGGAGAAATCAACCTGGTTGATCCCAACCTGAAGGCCTGGGCCGCTATCGCACCAGAAAACCCGCCTGCGGCACAAGTGCCGGGCGTTGACTACGGCATGGATGCCGCGACAGGGGCCTTCAAGCACCCGGCCTTTTCCCCCTTGAATGACGATGCGCCGGCCTTTCCGGGGCAGTTGGCGGGCTGGGACCAGAACACCTATGCCAAGAACGTCAAAGAGATCGCTTTCTATCCCCATGTCACCTCGCCATGGCACGCCTGGCCCGATGTCGTCGATTTTGACGGCAGGCGCTATCTCTACGCCCATGACCGCGACTATATGCGGGTTCTGGATATTACCGATCCGGCCCATGCCGTGGAGGTCTATTCCAAGGGCGGCGTCTGGGGGCCAGAGGGGTCGTCAGAAGAGTTTGATTCCGCTGCGGTGACCGATTACTTCGGCGGCATTACCATCGCGTGGAATGCCACGTTGCAAAAGAACATCGTCGTGGCGTCCTATGAGATTGGCCGTCAGGGCCTGATGCGCGACAAAAGCCGCGAGCCGGAAAAGGTGGATGCCCAGCGGCATTACAACTCGCTGAAAGGTTTCAAGGTTTTCACCATGGACGGACCAACGCCGGACCAGTGGACGCTGATTGCCACCCGCACCACCGATGTCGCCCACCCCGACGCGCCGATTGGTCAGCAGCAGGGCTCTGGCTCGCTGGACGCGCCAAATTACCACGGCGGCAAGTACATGATCCTGGCGTCCGCACCCGATGATACCTATGCGCTGACCGAATTCCCCGACTACCTGTACTCGCCGGGCTATCAGGTATGGGACATGTCTGATCCGGCCAATCCGGTGTTTGTCAAACAGGTCACCGTGCCCGGCCAAGTGGTGGGCGATGCCGCCAGCGAGGCCGCTTACAAGGACAATCCCCGCGCGGGCAATCGCACCTCGTGGATGGGGTCGCGGATGCCGATGTTCACCCCCACCCCGGTCGACAAGGGCGGCAAGATCGGCTTTGGCGCCATGGCAGGCTTAGGGCTTTATTCCTTTGATCTGACCAACCCCGAAGACCCGCAAATTCTGGGCCATCTGACCACACCGCCCAGCTTTGCCGGAACCGAGTTCGACAACGTCGATACCAGCCAATACGCCCGCACCGGCTTTGTGCTGTCGAACGGCTATCCGATGAACTCGAACTGCTATGAGCCCTATAAGGACGTCTATGTGATTGACGCGAAGGACCCTGCCAACCCGACAGTCGCGGCCACCTTGCCGCGCCCGACAGCGCCGGAAGGGGCCAGCTTTACCGATTACTGCCAACGCGGCGGCAGCTTTGGCCCGAAACGGTCGGGCACGGCTAACCAGCCGGGCTGGGGCCGCGACGGGGTGGTGCCTTATGCCTTCTACACCGCCGGTTTGCAGGTCTTTGACGTGACAGATCCTTTGAACCCCACGATCGGCGGCTATTTCGTGCCGCGCTTTCCCACAACCGATGAGATGCCGGACTGGACCTTTAACAACTCTAACTTCGCCATTTTCACCGAATATGACCGCAACATCATCTGGCTGTTCTCGGCCCATGGCGTTTATGCGCTGTCCACCCCCATGCTGGGCGAACCGGTGATGGGGATGAGCGAAACGATCTGGCCACCAAGGGACTGACCGCAACAAAAAAAAGCCCGCCCTCCGGTGTGGAGGGCGGGCTTTTGCTTGTTCGCCTGCTGGCTCAGGTGACCGCCTTGACCGCCTGATACTGTGGCTGGTCCCAAAGCCCTTGGTCCATCACATCGCGCAGGATGGCAATGGCGTCCCAGATATCGGCATAGGTCACATAAAGCCCGGCAAAACCAAAGCGCAGAATGTCAGGGGCGCGAAAATCGCCGACCGCGCCGCGTGCTATGACGGCCTGTATGATGGCATAGCCTTGTGCGTGGGTCAGCGACACCTGACTGCCACGTTTCGTGCCGTCGCGCGGGCTGGCCAAGCCAAAGCCGTGGCCCGCCAGTTCCTGATCGACCAACCGGATGAACAGATCACCCAAAGCCATGCCCTTGGCGCGCAACTGCCCCATGTCCACGCCTTCAAACACCGACAACGCGGTTTCCAAGGCAATCAGGCCCAATTGCGAGGCAGTGCCCACCATCATCCGCGCGATGCCGGGGTCGGGCTGATAATCATGGCCAAAGCCAAAGGGTTTGGCGTGGCCGTGCCAGCCTGCAATCGGCTGATAGATATTGGCATGGTGCCGTTTTGCGGCGTAAACAAAGGCAGGCGCACCGGGGCCACCGTTCAGGTACTTATAGCCGCAACCCACCGCGAAATCTGCCCCCGCAGCGGTCAGGTCCACCGCCAGCGTGCCCGCACTATGGGCCAGATCCCAGATCGCCAGCCCACCCGCTGCATGCGCCGCCTTGGTGATGGCGTTCATATCATAGATCAGCCCGGTCTTGTAATTCACCTGGGTCAGATGGACGAGCGCGAAGTCCGCACCCGCGCCTGCAATTGCCGCTTCCACCTGATCGGGTGCCACGCAGCGCAACTCGACACCCTGCATCTCGGCCACGCGGGCGCTGACGTAAACATCGGTCGGAAAGTTGCCCAGTTCCGAGATCACAATTTTACGGCCCGGGCGCAGTTTCAGCCCGGCGATCAACACTTTGTAAAGGTTCACGGATGTGGAATCGCAGGCGATCACCTCATCCGCCGCAGCCCCTATCAGCCGCGCGATGGCCGCCCCGGCGCGCTGCGGCGCCAGATACCAATCGGCATCGTTCCACGACCGGATCAGACCCTTGCCCCATTCCTCGGTGATCGCCCGGCTCATCCGGGCGACAACCCGGTGCGGCAACGCACCAAGGGAATTGCCGTCCAGATAGATCGTGCCGTCGGGCAGATCAAACTCCTGGCGAAACCCGGCCAGCGGATCCGCCGCGTCCATTGCCACGCAATCCTGTCGGGTCAGTCGGGCGGGGGGTAAGGGCATTTCGGTTCCAATTCTGGCAAAGATCCGCCAAGCGGCGGAATTCCGGGCCATAAACATCCTTGCTGGACATGAGCGCAAGTGAGATCATCCCAATCAGATATTCCCGAATGGAAACTCACATATCGCCATGCCCCATGTCGCACAACGTCTGACCGTTCGTCATCTGCGCTTGGTTGCCGCCATTCTGGCCGAGGGCAATCTGCTGCGGGCCGCCAATGCATTGAACATGACGCAGTCGGCGGTGACCAAGGCCTTGCAGGATGCAGAGGCGCAGATGGGGGTCTTGCTGTTCGAGCGCACCAACCGCGGCGTGGTGCCAACGACGTTCGGCACCAATCTTGCTGCCCATGCCCGGTTGATCCTTGCCCAGATCAGCAAGGCCGAACAGGAAATGGCCGATCTTCGTGATGGTTCGGAAGGGCAAGTGGCGATCGGCACGTTGCTGGCAGGATCGGCTGGCCTGCTGCCCGAGGCGATTGCGCGCCTGCGGCAACACCGGCCCAATTTGGTGATCAAGGTCGATGAGGCGACGAATGATCTTTTGATGCCCGCGCTCAGATCCGGAGAGCTTGATCTGGTGCTTGGCCGCCTGCCGGAGTTTCGCGACCGCGAAGGGGTCAAGCAGGAACATCTTATGAATGATTTTGCCCAGATCGTGGTGCGGCGGGATCATCCATTGGCGTTGCGAAGCGACCTGACCCTGGCCGATCTGCTGGATCACGACTGGATCCTGCCGGGCCCGTCGACGACCCTGCGCCGCCAGATCGACAAGGCCTTTCGCGACGAGGATCTTGAACCGCCCGCGCACTCGGTTGAGACCGTTTCGTTTCTGACGACGCGCAGGCTTTTGCAGCTTACCGACTATCTGGCAGTCTGGCCTGTCCAGCTTGCCCGGCTTGAGATCAGGGACGGCACCATCGCGGCCCTGCAAGTGCCCCTGCCAACGACGACACGCCCGGTTGGCATTTCAACCCGTGCCGATGATCTGATGTCGCCGGCCGCATCACGGCTGGTCTCTTGCCTGCGGGACGTGGCAAGGGAACTGACGGCGGCCTCGGGTCTTCTGACCGTCCGCTAGGGCCGCCCCCTTGCCATGGCCCAGCGCAGCGAAATCCGCGCTGGGTTACAACGCGGCACGCGACCGGACATCGCTGATGGATTGGCTGAAACGCGGCGGCCGCAGCTTGGGCGATCGGCATGCAACACCTGCCAAGGCCGATGCCGGGCGAATTCCTGACCACCACCAATGAAATTCTAACCTTGGGAACCCATGCTGAAACCCGCAATCCCGGCGCTTGTCCGTCAAATCCGGGCTATCGCTGACTAGAACGATCAAGCCCTTGTTCACCAATGCCAATAGCGGGTGAATGAGTGCCACCCCATGCGGTCATGGCCCCTGCCCAGACCTCGCACATCGGGCATATTGCAAGTAACCAAGGCCCTTTCAGGAAGCCTGGCAGAGGATTTCCTTTATGAAATTCCTATTTCTTTGATGCTGTCTCCGCCTCGAATTCCTACGCAGTTCCGGGCCATCTTTGCAAAGGATTGATGCCGATTATGGCGGCCGGGCCGCAGCGATGGGATTTTCCACATTGGACCAGATGCAAACGGTCGCGGCACACGCGGCCAGGGAGGCAAAGATGATGGATGTGTTCGTGCTGGGCCTGGGGGCGTTGTTCTTCGCCTTTAGTTTTGCCTACGCCAGGATTTGCGACCGACTTTAGGAGGCTGCCATGCTGTTCGATTTCATTCTGGGCGGTGCCGTTGCGGTGCTTTTGGCGGCATACCTCATCTACGCCCTGATCCGCCCCGAGCGGTTCTGATGTTCTGCAATCCTTTGTTTGGAAAGTTCCTCAGATGACCATCAATGGTTGGATTGAGATCCTGCTCTATTGTGGGATCGTTCTTGCTCTTGTCAAACCGCTGGGCGGTTACATGACGCGGGTTTATGCGGGGGAAAAGAGCGTGCTTACGCCGGTCATCAACCCGCTGGAGCGCGGGCTCTACCGCCTCGCCGGGGTAAATGCACGCGAAGAGCAGCATTGGGTGACCTATGCCGCCGCGATGTTGGCCTTTAACCTTGCGGGCTTCGCGTTGCTGTATGCCATGCTGCGGTTGCAGGCTTTCTTGCCGCTGAACCCTGCCGGGATGGCTGCGGTCGGCCCCGAGTTGGCCTTCAATACGGCGACCAGTTTTGTGACCAACACCAACTGGCAGAACTACGGCGGCGAGGCGACGATGTCGTATCTTGTCCAGATGGCCGGGCTGTCGGTGCAGAATTTCCTGTCAGCCGCGACCGGAATGGCGGTTGCCATGGCCGTAATCCGTGGTTTCGCGCGAGAAAGCGGCAAGACGATCGGCAATTTCTGGGTCGATATGACCCGGAGCGTGCTTTACATCCTGCTGCCAGCCTGCATCGTCCTGACTCTGATCTATGTGGCACTTGGCGTGCCGCAAACCCTTGGCACCTATGTGCAGGCGACCACGCTTGAGGGCGGCACCCAGACCATTGCCGTGGGCCCTGTCGCCTCGCAATTGGCGATCAAGATGCTGGGCACCAATGGTGGTGGTTTCTTCAACGCCAACTCTGCCCATCCGTTTGAAAACCCTGGCGCGCTGTCAAACCTGATTCAGATGGTGTCGATCTTTGCCATCGGGGCCGCATTGACCAATGTCTTTGGCCGGATGGTTGGCAATCAGCGCCAAGGCTGGGCGATCCTTGCAGCGATGGGCACCCTGTTCTTGGTCGGCGTCATCGTCTGCTATTGGGCCGAGGCTGCGGGCAATCCGCTGATCCATGCGCTTGGCGTGGATGGCCCGAATATGGAGGGCAAAGAAACCCGCTTTGGCATCGCCGCCTCAGCCCTGTTTGCCGTCATCACCACGGCCGCGTCGTGTGGCGCGGTGAACGCCATGCTGGGCAGCTTTACGCCCTTGGGCGGCATGATCGCGCTGATCAACCTGCAACTGGGCGAGGTTGTGATCGGGGGCGTCGGTGCTGGTTTCTACGGGATCATCCTGTTCGTCATCCTTGCAATCTTTGTTGCCGGGCTGATGGTCGGGCGGACACCGGAATACCTTGGCAAAAAGATCGAGGCAAAAGAGATCAAGATGGCGGTAATGGCCATTCTGATTTTGCCGGCCGCCATGCTGATCTTCACCGCCATTTCGGTGGTCATGCCCTCGGCCGTGGCTTCGGTCGGCACCCCCGGCCCACATGGCTTTAGTGAGATCCTTTACGCCTATACCTCTGCCGCCGCCAACAACGGCTCGGCCTTTGGCGGCCTGACCGGGAATACGCCTTGGTACAACATCACCCTTGGCATCGGGATGCTGATGGGAAGGTTCCTCGTGATCATCCCGGCGCTGGCGATTGCAGGCTCGCTCGTCGGCAAGAAACGCGTGCCAGGTTCTGCGGGCACCTTTCCCACGGATGGGGGCCTGTTCGTGGGTCTTTTGATCGGGGTCATCGTGATTGTCGGCGGGCTGACTTTCTTTCCGGCACTCGCGCTGGGGCCAGTCGTCGAGCACCTTGCCATGATGCTTGGCCAGAAATTTTAAAGAATCGGAGGCCATCATGAGCCATTCCAAATCCATCAGCATCCTTGATGCCAAAATCCTTGTCCCCGCCATGGGTGACGCTTTCGTCAAGCTTGATCCCCGCAGCCTGTGGCGCAACCCGGTGATGTTCGTGGTGGCTGTGGTCTCTGCCCTTTCCACGGTGCTGTTGATCCGCGACCTTGCCACAGGTGCCGGAAACATCGGCTTTTCCGTGCAAATCGTCATCTGGCTATGGTTCACGGTGCTTTTTGCCAACTTCGCCGAGGCGGTGGCCGAAGGGCGCGGCAAGGCGCAGGCGGAAAGCTTGCGCAAGACACGGACCGAGACACAGGCGAAACTGCTGACAGGCGCGGACCGGGAAAAGTTCAGGCTGGTGCCGGGCAACTCGCTTAAGGTAGGCGATGTGGTCGTGGTCGAAGCGGGCGACACCATCCCGTCGGACGGCGAGGTGGTTGAGGGCGTGGCTTCGGTCAACGAGGCGGCCATCACCGGGGAATCGGCGCCTGTCATTCGCGAAAGCGGTGGTGACCGCTCGGCGGTGACCGGAGGCACACAGGTGCTGTCAGACTGGATCAAGGTGCGCATCACCTCGGCTGCGGGTTCGACCTTCATCGACCGGATGATTGCGCTGGTCGAAGGGGCCGAACGCAAGAAGACCCCGAACGAGATCGCGCTGAACATCCTGCTTGCGGGCATGACGTTGATCTTCATCTTGGCCACTGTCACCATCCCCAGCTTTGCCGCCTATGCGGGCGGGTCGGTGCCGGTTGTCGTGCTGGTGGCGTTGTTCGTGACACTGATCCCCACCACCATTGGTGCGCTGCTGTCGGCCATCGGCATTGCGGGCATGGACCGACTGGTGCGCTTTAACGTTCTGGCCATGTCAGGCCGGGCGGTAGAGGCTGCGGGCGATGTGGATACACTGCTTCTGGACAAAACCGGGACGATTACCCTTGGCAACCGCCAGGCAACCGAATTCCTGCCCGTCACCGGGGTTTCCAGACAGGACCTGGCCGACGCGGCGCAACTGTCCTCGCTGGCAGACGAGACGCCGGAAGGCCGCTCGATCGTCGTGCTGGCGAAAGAGAAATACGGCATCCGCGCCCGGGAAATGGCCAGCCTGAATGCCAGTTTCGTGCCCTTCACCGCGCAGACGCGGATAAGCGGTATCGATTACAATGGCATCTCGATCCGCAAAGGCGCCGTCGACGCCGTATTGGCGCAGGCCGGGACGGCAACCCGGCAAAGCGGCGCGTTGCGTGTCAGCGATGCGGTGTCCAAGGAACTGGTCGCTCTGGCCGACACCGTCGCCCGCTCGGGCGGCACGCCTTTGGCGGTGATGCGGGATGGGCAGTTTCTGGGCGTGGTCCACCTGAAAGATATCGTCAAGGGTGGCATCAAGGAACGCTTTGCCGAGTTGCGCCGCATGGGCATCCGCACCGTGATGATCACTGGCGACAACCCGTTGACCGCAGCGGCCATCGCAGCAGAGGCCGGGGTGGATGATTTCCTCGCCCAAGCAACCCCCGAGATGAAGCTGGCCCTGATCCGCGAAGAACAGGCCAAGGGCAAGCTGGTCGCCATGTGTGGCGACGGCACCAACGACGCGCCTGCGCTGGCGCAGGCCGATGTCGGGGTGGCAATGAACACCGGCACCGTGGCCGCGCGCGAGGCGGGCAATATGGTCGATCTGGACAGCGACCCCACCAAGCTGATCGAGATTGTCGAAATCGGCAAACAGCTATTGATGACGCGCGGCGCGCTGACCACTTTTTCCATCGCCAATGACATCGCCAAATATTTCGCCATCATTCCGGCGATGTTTCTGGCCTTTTACCCGCAGCTTGGCGCGCTGAACATCATGGGCCTGCACTCGCCCCAAAGTGCCATCCTGTCGGCGATCATTTTCAACGCGCTGATCATCGTGGCGCTGATACCGCTGTCGTTGCGCGGTGTCGCCTATCGTGCCATCGGCGCTGGCGCGCTGTTGCGCCGCAACCTGGCTGTCTACGGCCTTGGCGGCATCGCCGTTCCCTTCATCGGTATCAAGCTTATCGACCTGGGGCTAACCAGCGTCGGTCTGGTTTAAGGAGAGCCAAAATGCTGAAACAATTCCAACCCGCATTTGTCCTGCTGATGGCCATGACAATTCTGACGGGCCTGATCTATCCCTTCGTGATGACGGGCGTGTCTCAGGCGATTTTCCGGGGGCAAGCCAATGGCAGCCTGATCGAACGGGGCGGCGTCATCGTGGGTTCTGACCTGATCGGGCAAAGCTTCATGGGCGCGCAGTATTTCCACGGCCGCCCGTCAGCGGCGGGGGCGGGCTATGACGCTGCAGCCTCTTCCGGTTCCAACCTTGGCCCGACCAGTGACAAGCTGATCGCGCGCACAGCGGCGGATATCACGGCAGCGCAGGCCGAAAACCCGCGGATGCCGGTGCCGATGAACTTGGTCACCGCCTCGGGCAGTGGGCTGGACCCTGATATCAGCCCCGAAGCCGCATTCTTTCAGGTTCCGCGTGTCGCCAAAGCGCGGGGAATCACGGAAGAGGTCGTCCGCGCCCTTGTCGCCACCAATATCCAAGGTCGCGAACTTGGCGTTCTTGGCGCGCCTTTGGTCAATGTCCTGCGCTTGAACATTGCGCTGGACGATACCTCCACGCAGTAGATACTGACCAAGCCCGGCACAGGAAAGTCAGCAGGACCTCCGATGACAGACGACAGCCGCATGCCTGAACACCGGCCCTCGCCCGATGCCCTGTTAGAGGCAGCGAGCCGTGATTTACGCGGGCGGCTTAAGATATTCCTTGGCGCGGCTCCCGGTGTGGGCAAGACCTACGAGATGTTGGAAAGCGGCCGGGCCAAGAAGGCCGAAGGGGTTGATGTCGTTATCGGCGTGGTGGAAACCCACGGTCGGCGCGAAACGGCAGAACTTCTGGACGGGTTCGAGATCATCCCGCGCGCCAAAGTAGTGCATAAGGGGCACCTTCTGGAAGAGATGGACCTCGATGCCATCCTTGCCCGCAAGCCTGCGCTGGTGCTGGTCGACGAGCTTGCCCATACCAACGTCGCAGGTAGCAGGCATCCCAAACGCTATCTGGATGTCGAAGAGCTGCTGGCCAACGGTATCGACGTCTACACCACGCTTAACATCCAGCATGTCGAAAGCCTGAATGACGTCGTGGCACAGATCACCCGCATCCGGGTGCGCGAGACGGTGCCCGACAGCATCATCGACCGGGCCAATGATGTCGAAGTCATCGACCTGACGCCCGACGATCTTATTCAGCGCCTGCATGAGGGCAAAGTCTATCTGCCTGGCACCGCAGAACGGGCGATCCGCAACTATTTCCAACCCGGCAATCTGACCGGGCTGCGCGAACTGGCCTTGCGGCGCACGGCGCAGCGGGTCGATGATCAGTTGGTCAGCCATATGCAGGCCAACGCCATTTCGGGGCCATGGCCTGCAGGCGACAAAGTTCTGGTTTGCATCAGCCCGACGTTGCGCGGTGCCTCGCTGGTGCGTTATGCCAAACGCCATGCCGACCGGATGCGCGCCGAATGGACCGCGCTTTATGTGGAAACCCCGCACAGCGCCGATCTTTCTGAGGCAGCGAAAGACCGCCTTTCTGCCAGCCTGCGCCTTGCCGAGCGTCTGGGGGCCGAGGTTGTCTCTCTGTCCGGGCAGGATATTGCGGCAGAGATCATCCGTTTTGCCCTTGCCAACAACTTCACCCAGATCGTGATCGGCAAACCTTCTCGCCCGCGTTGGCGCGAAGTGCTGGAGGGATCTGTCGCCAACACCCTGATCCGCAACGCGGGTGAAATCAGCGTTCATATGATTTCAGGCTCTGAAGCGACCGAACCGACGGGCCAGCCTGAACCCAGCCCACCGCAAATCACCAAGTTCCGGTTGCGGCCCTATCTGTTCAGCACCGCCTATGTGGCCTTTGCGGTAGGTCTTGGTGTGCTGCTGGACAAGGTCTTGTTCGTGCAGAACATCGCCATGGTATTTTTGCTGGCGATCTTGACCACTGCTGTCACGGCGGGGTTCTGGCCTGCGGTGTATGCGTGCTTCCTATCGGCGCTGGCCTTCAACTTCTTCTTCCTGCCACCGATCCATACCCTGACTGTCGCCGACACGGAAAGCGTCATTGCACTGGGCTTTTTTCTGATCGTGGGCTTCACCGCCAGCAATCTGACCGCCCGCGTCCAACGCCAAGCCGAAGCCGCGCGGGCAAGGGCGCGCACCACCGATGACCTCAACCTCTTCAGCCGAAAACTGGCCGGGACCGGCACGCTGGATGATGTTCTCTGGGCGACCTCGTTCCAGATCGCCTCGATGCTGAAGGTTCGGGTCGTGATGCTGCTGCCAGAAGGTGGTACCCTTGTGCTGAGAGCCGCCTATCCACCCGATGACACTTTGGTCGATGCCGACATCGCCGCCGCCCGTTGGGCATGGGAGCATGACCGCCCCGCCGGGCGCGGCGCAGATACCCTACCCGGGGCCAAACGGCTTTATCAGCCGATCCGCACCGGGCGTGGGGTCGTGGGCGTCGTGGGACTTGACAGTGATCGCCCCGGACCGCTTCTGCGCCCCGATCAGCGGCGACTTTTTGAGGCGCTTGCGGATCAGGCTTCTGTCGCCATCGAACGCATTCAGCTGGTGGCCGAAGCAAACCGTTCCAAACAGTTGGAAGAAGCAGACCGCTTACGTTCTGCCCTGCTGTCCTCGATCTCGCATGATCTGAAGACCCCACTGGCGGCAGTCATGGGGGCGGCGGGTACGCTTAGAGACTATGGCGGCGCGATGAGTGCGGCGGACCGGGCCTCACTTCTGTCAACCATGATTGACGAAGGCGAACGGTTGAACCGGTTCATCGCCAACCTGCTGGACATGACGCGGATCGGGTCGGGAGCGCTGCACCCAAAGCTCTCGCTAGAGGATGTCAGCGACGTTGTGGGCACCGCCCTGCGCCGGGCCGACAAGATCCTGCGCGGCCATGTCGTTACCACCGATCTGGCGGCGGACCTGCCGATGGTGTCTATTGACCCGGTGCTGTTTGAACAGGTTCTCTTCAACCTTCTCGACAACGCAAGCAAATATTCTCCGCCCGCAAGCACCGTGCTGGTCCGCAGTTGGGACGATCAGCGCGCCGTCGTGCTGCAAATTCTCGATTCCGGCCCCGGCCTTCCCGAAGCCGATCTGGAACGTGTCTTTGACAGCTTTTACCGGGTGCTTAAGGTTGATCATGTTCGCGCGGGCACTGGGCTTGGCCTGTCGATCTGCCGTGGCTTTGTCGAAGCGATGGGCGGTACAATCGTGGCCGGCAACCGCACCGACGCGCCGGGCGCTGTTTTTACCATCCGCCTGCCGATCCCCGCACAGGGCCCGCGCCGCCCCCCAAATGAGATGGAGCCTATCGGATGACCGATCTCAAAGTGAAGCTGTTGGTGGTCGATGACGAACCGGCGATCCGCAAACTGTTGCGACTTGGCCTGGGTACCGAAGGTTATGAAATTACCGAGGCCACCAATGGCCGTACCGCTGTTTTGCAACAAGAGGCCGAGAAGCCCGACCTGATCTTGCTTGACCTTGGCCTGCCCGATATCGAGGGACATGACCTGCTGGCGCGCTGGCGCACCGACGGGGTTGATACTCCGGTTGTGGTCCTGTCCAGCCGTACCGACGAATCCGGCATCGTGCGGGCATTGGAACTGGGGGCCGATGACTATGTCACCAAGCCTTTTGGCATGAAAGAACTGCTGGCCCGCATCCGCGTCGCCTTGCGCCACAAGCTGCAACAAGCAGGCGAGCGGCCCCTGTTTCAGTCGGGCGATCTGTCGGTTGATCTTGTCAAACGGATCGTGCGGCACGCCGGGACCGAGGTGAAACTTTCGCCCAAGGAATACGAAATTCTGCGCATCATGGTGCAATATGCCGGAAAAGTCCTGACCCACCGCTATCTGCTAGAGCAGGTATGGGGCAGCGGGGCCGATGTGCAATATCTGCGCGTCTACATCCGCCAACTGCGCCAGAAACTCGAACCTGCGCCGGACCACCCCATATACATCACCACCGAATCCGGCGTCGGCTACAGACTGCAAGAGGCTGAAACATGATCACGCCCGGACCCCAGACCAATGGACCAGCCATGAATATTTGCGGGGCCATTGTGCCGCAGCGCATCAGGCTAAATCTCAAGGCGCGCGACAAGGCCGGACTTTTGTCGCTGATCGCGGAAGATGCCGCAGCATCCACGGGGCTGGATCAGGGTGCGATCCTTGCCACCTTGAGCAAACGGGAGGCGCTTGGCTCAACGGGCGTCGGTAACGGGATAGCCCTGCCCCACGCCGCAATTGCCGGAATAGAAAGCCCGTTCGGCCTGCTGGTGCGACTGGATCACGCAATTGACTATGGCTCGGTTGATGAAAAGCTGGTCGATATCGTGTTCCTGTTGCTGACGCCACCAAACGATCCGACGGCCGATCTCTCTACTCTTTCGGCCATTGCGCGAACCCTCCGATCGGAAGATGTGCTGACAGCGTTGCGGCAAGTCGCCACTGAAACTGAGGCGCAGGCCGTGTGGTGCGGTGCGGTTTGACGCGACGCATCGTTCAATCGGTGCCGCTCTGAGGACGAAGGACCCGCGTTTCGCGCGGGAAAAGCTTCGGGCCGCGTCGGGCAGTGCGGCACGTCAGCAGTGGCCCCAACGATCTCAAAGGTTTCTTGCTCAGAATATCAATGACCATCACGTCAGCGCAGCCGTGGCTCGCGTGGGCGGCTTGGTTTCGATGCAAGAAGGCGCGGCACTTGCTGACCGCCTAATCTGACCGCCCCCACCCGAGAAGGCCGCCCCATTGCGCCAGAAGGATTTAGACAACTGGCGAAACCGTTTAGCGAAATCAAAGAGGGGTTTCATGAAAGCCAGGTAACCCAAGCGGTTGAAACCAAATAATATATGTTGTCCTCGACAGGCTGCCACTTTTCCCCAAATCACAGACTCCGTTACCTGAAATTCGGTGATCTGATTAGGATCGGCCTGTTTCCATTTGGGAAAGCAACTTCAAGCGAAACCCGGCATTTAACCTGCACGCA
>JBAVTI010000562.1:0-6511 GCA_049696055.1 Paracoccaceae bacterium
TTCAGCGCATTTTGCAAGGCCATGCCCTGATTGCATGCTTTGGCGGTATCCCTTTGATTTATATGGGGGACGAGTTGGCAATGCTGAACGATTACAGCTATCTTGATCAACCTGAACACGCGCATGACAGCCGTTGGATACACCGACCCGTGATGGATTGGGCCGTAGCCGCAAGTCGTGCCGACGCGATGACCCCCGCCGCCCGGGTGTATCGGGGCACCAAACATATCCTAGGCCGGCGCAAAGCCACTACCGCGCTGCACGGCGCAACCCCTACCGAGGTGGTCGATAGCGGCCTGCCCGGGGTGTTTGCCGCAGCCCGCCGTGCGCCGACGGGAACCGTGCTTTGTCTGTTCAATTTTAGCGATGAGTGGCGACATTTGCCGAAGAGTTTCGCCCGTGCGCAGGGGGTTCTGACCCTGCACGACGCCCTGTCGGATCAGCCTGTGGTGGCGCATGGGGGGATGATCGCCCTGCCGCCGCAAGCCCGCGTCTGGTTGGTTTAAAGCGAATTGCTTTTTATCGGGTTCAAGAACATCAGAATTCGCCCAATTCTTGGGGTAAATTCTGATCCCGAATAAACGCAATCCGCTTTAGCCGTAGGCACGGGCGCCGAAAATCGCCGATCCTACCCGCACATGGGTAGCGCCAGCGGCAATAGCAGCCTCGAAATCACCGCTCATGCCCATCGACAGGCCGACAAGCCCATTGCGGGCGGCAATTGCAGCCAAGGCGTGAAAATGCGGGGTCGAATCCTCGCCATCGGGCGGGATGCACATCAAACCGCGCAGAGGCAGGTCCATCGTGCGGCAAGATGCAATGAAATCATCGGCTTCGCCCGGAATAACCCCGGCCTTTTGTGGCTCGCTGCCGGTATTCACCTGCACAAACAGATCGGGGCAGCGGCCGCGTTCCTGTGCCAACCGGGCCAGTTTTTCGGCCAGCGAAGGGCGATCCACAGTGTGAATGGCGTCAAACAAATCCATCGCCACCTTGGCCTTGTTGGTCTGTAACGGCCCGATCATATGCACCTGCACCGGGCCAAAACGGCGGCGGAGATCGGGCCATTTGGCAAGCGCTTCTTGCACATAATTCTCGCCAAATACCCGGTGACCGGCGGCAAGCACTGCCTCGACACGGTCCAGGGGTTGCACTTTGGAGACCGCGATCAGGCACACAGACCCCGCAGCACGGCCATGCGCCACCTCGGCCGCCGCGATCCGGGCGGTGATATCAGTCAACGACATGGCCATCTTCCTTTAGCGCATCAAGCAGGGGGGCAATTGCATCGCCATAGCGCGCCCAGGATTTCACCGACGCTTGTGACATCGGCTGACGCACCTGAAACACGCTAAGGGTTTCGACCTTGCGGGTATTCTGGTGGAAATTCAGGCAGTTATCTTCCCATTCCAACCCACAGGCCGCGATCAGTTTGCGTGATTCAACCTCGGGGTTGGCTACCAGTGCCTCATACTGCACCTCGTAAAACCAATCCGGCACGAGGTTGCGCCAGAAATCAATCATCTGGGTGAAGGTGGTGTAGTAGTGTCCAAGATCGGCCAGATCATAGGCGTAAAGATGGGTGCCATCAGGGAATTTGTTCTTGTAGATCGACAGCAAGGTGTCGCGCGGATCGCGGCGCACCACGATGATCTTGGCCCGCGGCATCGCCAGCTTGAACAGGCCGAGGAACTGATAGGTTTGGATCGACTTGTCGGTCAGATGCGGGGCATCGCCGAAACGGGCGCGCATCATCGCCTCGTAGTCGCGGCCCACAGAGATGATCTCTTCGTCGGAAAGCGACGCCACGTTGCGCGGCCCGCCTGGGTTTTCAAACATCAGGCGTTGCACAATGCGTGTGCCATCGCCAACCTCGCCCGCGCCTTCGACCAAGGAATGGCTGGCAATGATCTGTTCGACGAGCGTGGTGCCGGATCGCGGCATGCCGGTGACGAAAATCGGGGCGTAGTCGGTGGTGCCGTTGATTTTCCGGCCCAGCCAATCGATACCGGACATCGCTGCCTGCACGGTCTTTACCTCATGCAGGCGCTGCGACAGATCATAGGGATAAAGCTTGCGCATCAAGGCGTTGGCGGTGTTCAGGTAACCAAAGACCCGGCCATAATCCTTGATGTCATCCAGCGCTTTGGCAATGGCAAAGCCAAGGTTCATACGGTCTGCATCCGCGATCTTTGGATCATCGAACCGGGCCTGCATTTGTGCCAAAATCGGATCGTCGGGCTTGGTTTTGTGCGAGGCGATGAACAGGCGATAGTTTTCGCCGTTCAACGGATCGGTGTCAAACACCCGGCGAAACCAAACTTCGGCCTCGTCAAATCGGCCCAGCATTTGCAAAAGCGACGCGATACCGCCCTGCGCTGTGGGCAGATCGGGGGCCAGGGCAAGGGCTGCCTGATAGTGGTGCAGGGCGTCAACATCCTTGCCCAGGCGGGCCTGCGCCTGCGCCAAAATGGCCAGTGCCTCGGGGATTTTGCCGCCCGACACTTGTTTGGCGCGGGTCAGGGTGATCTCGGCTGCAGCGAAATCATGCAGCCGGGTTTGGGCATTGCCGAGCGCAATCAGGGCCACAACGTGATCGGGTTTTGTCTTTAGCGCCCGTTCCAGCAGGGGCACGGCGCGGTTTGGATTGCCCGCTTTGTTGTGCAAAATGGCAAGGGCGGTCAGGGCGTTGGTCAGGGCCGGGGCGCAGGCGACGGCATCGCGGAAGCTGACTTTGGCGGCATCGGGCTGGTTGGTATCAAGATATAATTGGCCCAGATTGGCATGGGCTTCGGCGTAGAACGGATCAAGTTTCAGGGTTTGCTGAAACGCCGATATGGCGGCGGCGGTTTTGCCTTGGGCCGCCTGGGCCGAGGCGAGGATATTGGCGATGATCGCCGCACCGGGATGCTGGCGCAAAAGCGGTATTGCCCGGGCCTCGGCTTCGGCAAAGCGGCGGGTCGACATCAGCGCTAGCAGCGGTTCAATCGCAGCACGGCTTGCCCCGCCCAGCGCGGGTTTCGAGGCCGCCCGTTGCGCGCCAAACCGATTTTGCAGGGCAATTCGCAGATCCGCCGCGATGGGTGCGGCTTTTAGCGCGGCAAGGAAAGCCTTTTCCGCCGTGGAATCGCCCAGAAGGGCAATCGCCCCGGCCCACCCTGACCAAAGCACGGGTTCGGTGGGTTTCAGCCTTGCCGCCGCCTGATAATGCGTTTCGGCCCGGTCATAGCGATCTGCGGCAAGGAAAATGCGGGCGATCTGGAAATGCACTTCGGGGATGTTGGGGTTGGCCTCGACGATACCGCCCAACAGTTCCAGCGCGTGATCAGATTGCCCGGCCGCGTGGTGCTTTATTGCCTCGGCATAGGCCAATTGAATCTGGGGCGCGGTCATCGGGGGGGCTGAGGTCATTGCGGGGTCCGGTCTGCTGAAAGGCGATTGGGCAGACCTTAGAGAGAATTGCGTTGATGCGGAATCAAAATTCACCCCAAGAATTGGGCGGCTTCTGATATTCTTGAACCCGATTGAACGCAATCCGCGATAGCGGGCAGTTTGGGGTAAGCTGCGTTTTCGCCCCGATCACGCGCGGGGGAAATACTTATCAAACCCGAGGTTTGAAAAGAAAAGAGCGGGCACAAGGCCCGCTCTTTCCGAAGTGTTATGATCCTAAGATCAGAACGAAAGGCCGAGACCGATCGAGAACGAGTCGACATCTGGGCCAACTTCGAACGAGCTGTTGCCGTAGCCGGCCATAACTTTGGCGCCGCCACCCAGATCGTAGTTCGCTACCAAGCCGAAGCCTTCGCTGTCAGCGCCAACTGCTGCCACGTCGTACTGGCCGTAGTTTGCTTCAACCGACAGAGCACCGGTGGTGTAACCCAGCATGATGCCTGCATGGTCAGTGTCATTCAGCGGAGCCAAATCGTTGCTGAACTGCGAGAAGTTTACGCCAGCGCGGAAGCCGCTAGCCATGGTTGCAATCGCGCTAACACCAACGATGCTCAGGTCGTTGCCCGACTGGTAACCAAGACCAAGAGCAATACCGGTGCCGCCCATGTCGCCGGACCACTTCACGCCCAGACCCAAGATTGGATCAAGCACGCCAGCGTCGTCAACTTCGGCCGAAACCGCAGCTGCGAAATCGCCGAACGAGTACTCGTAGCGCATCACTTGACCGTCAAGCAGCCCGTCAAGGCCGCCATTGCCGCTGAAGCCAGCGTGCGAAGTGTGGTCATCAGCGATCGAGGTCAGGGTCGACAGTTCGCTCATCGCCCAGTCAAAGCCGCCATCGGTGTCACCCATGGTGATTTTGCCGAAGGTGCCCGAGATGAACACGGAAACGTCGTTCTGCACCTTGGTGGCATCGCCGCCCGCAGAGCCATTCCGGTCAAGGACGTAGGTAACCGGGTCAGTGGGGAGAGCACCAGGCACAGCCACAAGAACATCGCGGTTGATATCGTCCAGAGCAACAACAGCGCCGAACTCAAGGCCGCCATCGGTGGTGCCGGTCATGGTGAACTTTACGTTCACGTCAGTCCAGAACTGGGTAGCAGCATAAGCGTCGCCGCCAACAATACCCATTTCAGCGTAGCCCGACAGTGCCACTTCTGCGGCCGCAGCGCCAGCGAAGCCGACCAGAGCGGTAGTAGCCAGAAGAATCTTTTTCATCGTTTTCCCTCTTTTTCTCAAAGGTGCTGCCCAACTCAGTGGAATCTGAATTGGGTATGACCCTGTTTCCCTTTTTGGGGCGGCGATTGCAATATTGTCGAAACGGTGGCGGCCAAAGACGTGAATGATGGTGCAGCAATGCCACAGTGATGTTTTGGGGCGGGCGGCGCTGATTGGGCCAATACGCCCGCATTTCATATGGCAGGCTTTCCACGGGCGGGGTGTGGGAAAAATCGATATGGGAAAGGTCTTGTCGGGCCATGGGGTGTCGGTTAGACAACGGATACGAGAACCGGGGGACCGAATGATCTTGCACAACCTTGCGCGCGCCGCCTTGATCGGCAGCCTTGTGACAACGCTTTCGGCGTGTGGTGGCGGTATCGCCAGCGGCGACTCGGGGCTGTTTCGCGGACGGCAGGCCACCGCCGCCCCATCGGAAGATCAGTTTCAGCGCCGTCAGGCCGCCGATCGCCAGCGCACCCTGTTGGATCAGGGCACCAAAAAGCGCGGCACGATCTGGGATTTGTTCTCGAACAAGGATGATCCGAACACCACGGTCGAGGTGAACAAGTATATCTGGAATGCCTCGCTGGATATTCTGAACTTCTTGCCCATCGAATCGGTGGACCCTTTTACGGGGGTGATCGTGACCGGATTTGGCACGCCGCCCGGCGGTGGCCGCGCCTACCGCGCCACGGTTTATGTGCAGGACCCGGCGCTTGATGCGCGGTCGTTGAATGTTTCATTGATCGCGCGTGGGGGTGGGGCCGTATCGCCGGAAACCGCCCGCGCCATTGAAGATGCCATCCTGACCCGTGCGCGCCAGTTGCGTATTCAGGACAGCAAGCTTTAATCTTTCGGTTTTGACAGGCTGCGCGGGGGTGCTGCATCCAAGCGCAAGGCCGCTCTGGACCTTTTGCCCGGCATCGGTGTAATTCCGCGTAAGAATTGCACAGGAAAGAGATCCGATGTCGCGCTATGACCCCGCCGTTACCGAAAGCCGCTGGCAAGCCGCCTGGGATGAAGCCGGGGTTTTCACCGCGCGCCGGGACGAAACCAAGCCGAAATACTATGTGTTGGAGATGTTTCCCTATCCGTCAGGGCGCATCCACATGGGGCATGTGCGAAATTATACCATGGGCGACGTGGTGGCGCGGCAAAAGGCGGCCAGTGGTTTTAGCGTGCTGCATCCGATGGGCTGGGATGCCTTTGGAATGCCTGCGGAAAATGCGGCGATGGAACGGGGCGGCCACCCCAAGGAATGGACCTATAGCAATATCGCCGACATGCGCGCGCAGATGAAGCCGCTTGGCCTGTCGATTGACTGGAGCCGCGAATTCGCCACCTGCGACCCGGAATATTATGGCCAGCAGCAAGCGATGTTCATCGACATGATGGCGGCGGGGTTGGTGTATCGCAAGAATGCGGTGGTGAACTGGGACCCGGTCGATATGACCGTGTTGGCCAATGAACAGGTGATTGACGGCAAGGGCTGGCGGTCGAATGCGCCGGTCGAGCGGCGCGAGTTGACGCAGTGGTTTTTCCGTATTTCGGACTATTCCGGCGAATTGCTGGATGCGCTGGAGGGGCTGAAGGACTGGCCCGAAAAGGTGCGTCTGATGCAGGCCAACTGGATCGGCAAATCGCGCGGCCTGCAATTTGCCTTCACCACCCACGGCGCGCCCGAAGGTTTTGACCGGCTGGAGGTCTATACCACCCGCCCCGATACCCTGCTGGGGGCCAGTTTCGCCGCGATTTCCGCTGACCATCCGCTGGCGAAAACCCTTGAGGCAACGAACCCCGCGATTGCCGCGTTTGTCGCCGAATGTCGCAAGGGGGGCAC
>JBAVTI010000563.1:0-2157 GCA_049696055.1 Paracoccaceae bacterium
GCTTTACCCCGCGCGCCTTGGCGACGGCCAGCGCCTCCTTGGTGCGGCGCGAGATCGCCTCGCGCTCGGCCTGCGCCACCAGTGCCATGATCCCGATTGTCAGGTCATTGGCCTCCGGCATATCGACCGCCAGAAACCGCACGCCACTGTCCCTCCGGACCTCAGCGAGGCTTTCGCGTTGGGCACAGACATGGGCTTCCAGAACCTTCTGCATCATGGCGGGCTCCAGCACTCCGTGATCCGCAATCATCACCCCCAGTTCCGAAGCCATCAGCGCCGCTGCCCGGGCGGGCCATGTCACCTAGGCATCGCGTTCCTCCCGCGCCAACCGGAACACCAGCCCCACCGCGCAATCCCGGTCGATCAACTCGTCCTTCAGTTGGGCCAGCTTGATCCGCCGCTCCTGCGCCTTCAGCACCTCGTTCGCCGTCCTGGCCTGCAGGAAGGTCGTGTTGCCGCCGGTGGCGGGCGGTACCAGACCCTGTTCGCACAGCGTATCGCTCACCGCCGACAGCGCGGCGTCGGGGACCGATTTCAGCTTCGGCGCTGTGGGCGGCGCTGAAGGTGCCGCGACATGCGGCGTTGGTTTTGCTGACGTCCCACGCTTCTTTGCGGGGTCGGTCATTGTGGCCCGGCGGGTGTCTGAGGCCGTGGCATCAATCGAGCCATCGGCATGCAGAACCAACCGCACGGCTTCCTTTGCCTTCTGGACGGCACCCCGTGACAGCCCCACCCGGGTGGCATATTAGCGCTCGCTCAGCCCCCCATGGCGCACTCAGATTATCGTTCTTATTCATATGCTTATCGAGTTGATAAGGATCGCGCGCAGAGCGAGCGTGACCCTGCCACGCTGCACTCAAGGGACCCCATTCATGACCATGGCCACCACCACCATCCGGATCGACATTACCACCCTGCCCGAAGCCTTCGATCGCACCCGGATGAACACCTTCTGCGGCTGGGCGGGCAGTTTATGCGCGAAACGTGAACGGACATGAAGCTCTTGTTTATTTCGAATTGCTTTCGCATATTCATTGAATGGGGAGGGGGACCGCCGCCGTCCTCGGACGAGAAAAGGGGGGCAAGTTTGCCTTCAAATCATCAAACGCCCGTTTCGGAACACCTTTGTGGTCTTGCCGACCTTGGCTGGCGTCCATTTTTCATGCAACAGCTTGATGCGGATGAACTGCAAGCATCCGTGATCTGTCGGGTGACGGCAGTCCATCGCTCGGGCCTGCATGTGCTTGGCGTGGGTGTCGATGCGCTGATCCCGCATTTCAGCGGCGACGAAGGCGATGAGACCGGCTTGGCCACCGTTGGAGACTGGCTTTTGCTTGATGCGGACAGCCTTCGCCCGAAACGCCTTTTGCACAGAACCAGCCTGATCAAACGTCGCGCACCCGGCACAGGGCGCGGACTGCAATTGATCGCCGCCAATATCGACACCCTGTTCATCGTGACCTCCTGCAATCAGGATTTCAACATTGCCCGCCTAGAACGGTATCTGACGCTGGCTCGCGAGGCCGAGATCCTGCCCGTTATCGTTGTAACCAAGTCCGACCTGACGGATGATCCCGAGGCCTACCGTCAGCAAGCGGGCGGGCTTTTGCCCGGGCTGGAGGTGGTCGTTCTCGATGCCCGCCTGCCCGGCGAGGCGGCGCGGCTTGCGCCATGGTGCGGTCGGGGCCAAACTGTCGCTTTCGTCGGGTCGTCCGGCGTGGGCAAATCGACACTGATCAATACCTTGACCGGAACCGGGCGGATCGCCACACAGGGCATCCGTGAGGATGACGACAAGGGCCGTCACACCACCTCGGTGCGCGAGTTGCACCGGCTGAAAAGCGGTGCCTGGCTACTTGACACGCCCGGTATGCGTGAGCTGCAACTGACCGATGTCCAGCATGGGCTGGATGACGTTTTCGCCGATATCGCCCGGCTGGCGCTATCCTGTCGCTTTCATGATTGCCGTCACGAGAACGAACCCGGCTGCGCAGTGCGTGCGGCTGTCGACAAAGGGGTGCTGGACGACGGCAGGTTGAAGCGATGGAAGAAGCTCCTGGCCGAGGACACCTTCAACACCTTGTCGCTGGTAGAACGGCGCACCAAAGACCGTGCCTTCGGGAAGATGATCAAGACCGCAAAAAAGGATCTGCGCGG
>JBAVTI010000564.1:0-4589 GCA_049696055.1 Paracoccaceae bacterium
GCACGGGGTCGGCGGCAGGTGGGGTATCACCATCTTCTTTTGCGGCGCCATGCCATCGTTTTTGCCAATGGGGCGGCGGTCGAATCGCTTTATCCCGGCCCGATGGCCCTTAGATCGCTGGGCGCGCAGGCATGCGCGGGGCTGGTGCAGGCGATGCCAATGCTGGCCGGGGTTATGGCCGGAAAACTCGCAGCAGAGGGGATCTATGGCCCAACGGCGCGGCCTATTTTGCCACGACGGGAAGTGACCTTGCAGGGGGTGATTGGCGGGAAAACAGTGGCAGGCTTTGACCTTGTTGGATAACAGCGGCTTGCGCCGTTGGTGTTCAATCGCGCCCACAACCTTGCGTTGATTTTCGCGCTATCCGAAAGCTGGTTTAGCCGCCAATTGTTTGTAAACAGCCGTTTGTCACATGCAAAGCGTCGGATTCTGCTTAGTTTTCCCGCAATTGCCCGTCATTTGTTCAGCGAATGACAAGCCCGTTGCATTGAATACCGCATTCCGTTTAAGTCTTTGCAACAAAGGCGCAGGGAACCTGCCGACGAATAGGGAGACTGGGGTGGCTGCTGAGACCCATACCGACAACTTTGTCGTTTTTGACCATGTGCAAAAAAGCTATGACGGCGAAACGCTGGTCGTCAAAGATTTGAACCTTTCGATTGGCAAAGGCGAGTTTCTGACGATGCTGGGGCCGTCGGGATCGGGCAAGACCACGTGTCTGATGATGCTGGCCGGGTTTGAGACCGCGACCCACGGCGAAATCACGCTGGATGGCCGGCCGATCAACCAGGTGCCGCCGCACAAGCGCGGCATCGGCATGGTGTTTCAGAATTACGCGCTGTTTCCGCATATGACGGTGGGGGAGAACCTTTCGTTCCCGCTGGAAGTGCGCGGCATGGGCAAATCTGACCGCGAGGCCAAGGTGAAGCGGGCGCTGGACATGGTGCAGATGTTCAGTTTTGTGAACCGTCGTCCAAGCCAACTTTCGGGCGGGCAGCAGCAACGGATCGCCCTTGCTCGGGCACTGGTATTCGACCCATCCTTGGTATTGATGGACGAGCCGCTGGGCGCGCTGGATAAGCAGCTGCGCGAGCACATGCAGTTCGAGATCAAGCATCTGCACGAAAGTCTTGGCATTACAGTGGTTTATGTCACGCATGATCAGGGCGAAGCCTTGACCATGTCAGACCGCGTTGCGGTGTTTAACGATGGCCGCATTCAACAGCTTGCGCCGCCAGATCAGCTTTACGAACGACCCGACAACAGCTTTGTGGCGCAGTTTATCGGCGAAAATAACAAGCTGTTAGGCGTGGTTGAACAGCTTGACGGTGCCAAATGCACCGTGCGGCTGTCTACCGGCGAGCTGATTGATGCGACACCGGTCAACGTGACGGCCAAGGGGCAGAAAACGCTGGTTTCGATCCGCCCCGAACGGGTGGAGTATAAACCGGAAATGATGCCAGCCGGTGCCCATACCATCGAGGCCGAAGTGCTGGAATTCATCTATATGGGCGATTTGTTCCGCACCCGGCTTCGGGTGGCGGGGTCGGATGATTTTGTGATCAAATCGCGCAACACCCAAGGTCAGCGTGTGCTGACCCCCGGTGAAAAGATCAAGATCGGCTGGGCACCTGCGGACGCGCGCGCCCTCGATCCGCTATAACACCCGTACAAAACGGGGGTTGCCGCATACCGCGGCCAAATAAACGAACGACATTCAACATGGGAGCTACCGAATGAAGAAACTACTTGTCTTGTCCACCGCCCTGACCAGCGTGGCCTTTGTCGCACAGGCAGATGTTACCGTGATGTCTTGGGGTGGCGGTTACACCACCAGCCAGATCGAGGCCTATCACAAGCCGTTCACCGCAGCGACCGGCACGGCCGTGATCTCGGTTGACAGCGACAATCCGGCACCGCAAGTCAAGACCATGGTCGAAGCTGGCAACGTGACCGTTGACGTGGCTGACGTCGAATACGCCGACGCGATCCGTCTTTGTGACGAAGGCATGCTGGAGCCGATTGGCATGGATGCGCTGCCTGCTGGTGCTGATGGCACCCCGGCTGCGGACGACTTTCTGCCCGGTGCTGTGACTGATTGTGCTGTCGCGACCATCGTGTTCTCGACTGTCTTTGCTTATGATGCCTCGAAATTCGCCGGTGAGAAGCCTTCGACCATTGCCGATCTGTTCGACACCGCCAAATTCCCTGGCAAGCGTGCGCTGGGCAAGCGGGCCAAAGCCAACCTGGAAATGGCGCTGATGGCAGATGGCGTTCCGGCGGCTGACGTTTATGCGACGCTGGAAACCCCGGAAGGTGTGGACCGCGCGTTTGCCAAGCTGGACACCATCAAAGCCGACACCATCTGGTGGGAAGCGGGCGCTCAGCCGCCGCAGCTGCTTGCGGATGGCGAAGTGGCAATGACCACCGCGTACAACGGCCGGATCTTTGGCGCGGCTGTCACCGACGGCAAGCCGTTTGTCACCGTTTGGGACGGTCAGGTTTTCGAATATGACCTGTTCGTGATCCCGAAGGGCGCACCGAACAAGGACGCGGCTTTGGAGTTCGTGAAATTCGCAACCTCGACCCAAGCGCTGGCCGATCAGGCAAAGTGGATCAGCTATGGCCCGGCGCGGAAATCTTCGGCAGCTTTGGTTGGCCTGTTCAACGACGGCAAGACCGAAATGGCGCCTTACATGCCAACCGCTCCTGCCAACATGACCAACGCTTTGGCGTCGAGCTATGAGTTCTGGGTTGACCGGGATGCAGAGCTGAACGAGCGTTTCAACGCTTGGCTGGCTGCAAACTAAGGCTCGATCTGGGCGCGGGGGGAAACCCTCGCGCCCGATTTTCGCAACTGTGTTTGACCATTACGCGCTGCCGACCAAAGGATAGATGATGGCCGATCTTGCCGCCACCGGACCGCAAAAACTGACCACGGCCGATGGTCGCCCGTTGAAAGAAGCGCTGCAAGCGGCGCAATCACGGGCCAAACGCCGCGCGTTCATGCTGGTGTTGCCGCTGCTGGTGTTCATTCTGGTCACCTTTGTCTGGCCTATTTTGCAGGTGCTGCATCAGTCAGCCTACAATCCGAAATTCTCTGAAAATATGCCGGGTATTGTGCAGTGGTTCAAAGCGAACCCGGTTGGAACCGAACCCGACGAGGCCGCGTATGCCATTCTGGTGGCCGATCTGGCTGCGGCGGCGCAGGCCAAGAACGTGGCTGTGGCGGGAGAGCGGGTGAACTATGAGCTTTCGGGCACGCGGTCGCTTTTCACCAGCACCGGGCGCAAGGCAAAGACACTGGAGCCACCGTTCAAAGAGTCGCTGATTGCGCTGGACGCGCAGTGGGGCGACCCAAAGCTGTGGGGCGTGATGCGGCAGGTTTCTTCGGCCTATACCCCCGATTTCTTTCTTGCGGCACTGGATTTGCAGCATGACGAAATGGGTAACATCGTTCGGGTTGAGGAAAAGCAACGGGTTTATGTGAACTTGTTCTTGCGCACCTTTGCGCTTTCGGCGGCGATTACGGTGATCTGCCTGATCCTTGGCTTTCCGATTGCGCATTTGCTGTCGGTGCTACCGATGCGAACGTCGAGTTTGTTGCTGATCCTGGTGTTGCTGCCGTTCTGGACCTCGCTTTTGGTGCGTACCACCAGTTGGATGGTGCTGCTACAGGGCCAAGGGGTGGTGAATAACGTATTGGTTTGGTTAGGGATTGTGGCCGACGACGCGCGGCTGGAGATGATCAACAACCTGATGGGCACGGTCATTGCGATGACGCATATTCTGTTGCCGTTCATGATCTTGCCGTTGTATTCGGTGATGCGGCCCATTCCGCCCAGCTATGTGCGCGCCGCGCGCAGCCTTGGGGCGACGTCATGGACGGCGTTCCGGCGGGTTGACCTGCCGCAGACCTTGCCTGGCATTGGGGCGGGGGGGCTGTTGGTGTTCATTCTGTCGGTTGGCTACTACATCACCCCGGCTTTGGTCGGCGGTGCGTCGGGGCAGCTGATTTCCAACCTGATCGCCTTTCATGTGAACAAGTCGAACAACTGGTCTTTGGCGGCCGCGCTGGCCACCATTTTGCTGGCGGCCATTTTGTTGCTTTACTGGCTTTATGACAGGCTGGTTGGCATCGACAAACTGAAGCTGGGTTGAACCCATGACAAACGCATCCAAGTTGAAGGGGCAGTTCTGATGGCGCTTCCGATTTACGCCTCGCCGCTGGAGCGGGTTTGGTATTACACTTTTCGGGTGATTTGCGCGCTGATCTTCTTGTTTCTGATCGCGCCGATCCTGATCGTGATCCCGCTAAGCTTTAACGCCGAGCCATATTTCACTTTTACCGAAAAGATGCTGTCGTTTGACCCGTCGGGGTATTCGTTGCGCTGGTATGATCTGTTGCTGACGCATCCCAATGTGCCGACGGACGTGCCGCGCGATGGGGCTTGGTGGGCCACGGTTTGGCGCGATGCAGCTTGGGTTAATGCGGCGAAAAACTCGGTGATCATCGGGTTCTTTGCGACAATTTTGGCGACGTTTCTGGGCACGCTGGCCGCCCTTGGCCTGTCGCGCCCCGAAATGCC
>JBAVTI010000565.1:0-4107 GCA_049696055.1 Paracoccaceae bacterium
TGAGATGTGGGTAGTGAGTGAACCATCAGAGCCGCTCCTTCGTTGCTTGAACTATGAAGCAGGTGTAGGGGTGGGGGGCAAGTCTTTGATTCCATACCATTTTGGATAGGCTGGCGCGCCATACTGCCGGATCTAAGCTGTACCATAAGCTGTTGATCAAACGGATATTTCGTCAGGTTCTCATAGCCGGTTTCGGTAATCAACACTTGATCTTCAAGCTTGATCGAAAAGTCCCCCCCCTCGGGCGAGACCAGCGCCTCGACACACAGCACCATGCCAGGCTGCAATGCCACATCAAACGCCCCTTCTACATGGGCGTCGGGGTAGGGCACAAAGGGCCATTCGTCACAAAGCCCGACGCCGTGCATTTTGCAGCTGTATTTCTGTTTCCAGTATTGTGCATCCAACTGGTGGCCGCCCATCGTCAGTTCCTTGATGGTCACGCCGGGTTTGAGCATCGCCATATTGGTGTCGATGTGATCGCGGGCGTGGTGCATGGCGCTGATCATCGCATTGGTCGGGCGTTGGTCGCCAATCCACCAGGTGCGGGAAATGTCGATGCAGATGCCGTAAGAGCCGATCAGGTCGGTGTCAAAGGCGACAATTTCGTTGTTCCGGATCAGGCGGGGGCCGCATTCCTGAAACCAGGGGTTGGTGCGCGGGCCCGAGGCCAGCAGGCGGGTTTCAATCCATTCGCCGCCACGGCGGATGTTTTCGGCGTGTAAAACCGCCCAGACGTCATCCTCGGACATGTGGCCTTGGGGGATGCGGGTGCGGGCCTGATGCTCCATTTCATGGATAGCATTTTCGCAGGCCAGATGTGCGGCTTTCATCGCCAGAATTTCATCGGGGCCTTTGATGGCGCGGGTGCGCTCGGTCACTTCCTCGCCTTCCATCACCTCGAACCCCGCGCGTTCCAGCGCCCGCAGGCCGTTGATCATGATCTTGTCGACGGCCAGACGGCGGTTGGTTCCGGCATGGGCGCGCATCACTTCGGTGACTTGGGCGGCGAAACTGGTGGCATCTTCGGCCACTTTGTCGCCGCAGACGTTATAAAAGAACGACGCGCCAGAGCGGAGTTCCTTGATCAACGGGTTAAAAGTGACAAGGAAAGGTGCCTGTTTGTATTCCCAGATCACCATATGGCCGTCGGCGCAGATCAGGCAGGCGCGGAACGGGTTGTGGCTGTTCCAAAGCTGCATGTTGGTGGTGTCGGTGGCGTAGCGGATATTCAGCGGGTCAAACAGCAAGATGCCGCCGTAATCGCGGTCTTGCAGCGCTTGGGTCAGGCGTGTCCAGCGGTATGCGCGCATCCGCTCAAGGTTGGGAAGGGTCAGGCCTGCAGCTTCCCATTCGCGAAACGCCAGTTGGGTGGGGCCGATTTCGACGCGGTCATTGTCGTTGGGGGTGCCATCGCCAAGGGTTGCGCCGCGGTTGGGGTCGATTTTACGCCGGTCGGCATAGTGTTGAGTCATGGAGCCCTCGGGGTGTTTTCGGGCAGGGTCGGGCATGGGCGGGGCGTGGGCTTGTTTGACTGCGACGGGCGCGTGTCGGATTTGCGCGGTTGGCGTGGGCTTTGCGCGGTTTACACTGGTGGCATGACGCCGATTTTGCAAAGCCAGCTTCCCTTCGCCCCTTGGATGGACCCCCGGACCGCGCGTCTGCCCGGCATTGTGCCGCTGGAAGGGGATGACTGGTTGCGGGTGGATGATGCCTATGCTGGGCAAATGGCGGAACGGGATCGGCTGATTGCCGGGTATGAGCCGCTGGTGCATGCGATGCTCGAGGGGGCGCGACCTGCAGCAGAAGAATTGTTCGACACCATTGTGGCGCGGTTGCGCGCGGTGCCGGGATATCAGGTGCGCGCAGGCGACGTGGTGCGCCCGGATGGGGTTGTGGTGCCGCTTGACCGCGCGGTGCCGCTGCGCACTTTGGGGCGGCTGGTGCAAGAAGATCTGTGTCTGATGCAAAGTGACGGCGGGGAATCGGTGTTGACCGGGGCGGTGCTGTGCTTTCCGGCCAGTTGGACCTTGGCGGAAAAGCTGGGGCGGGCGATGACGGGGATCCATCTGCCAGTGGCGCATTATTCCCAGGATGTGGCGCGCCGAGTGCAGCGGTTGTTTGATGCGATAAGGCCAGAGCAGCCGTTATGGCGCGCCAATGCCTTGGTGTATGACGATCCCGAATTGTATCAACCAAGGCCCGAGGGCGCGCGGCGCAGCCGGCCGGTCAAGCGGTTGTACATGCGATCGGAACGGCAATGTTTGTTGCGATTGCCGCAAAGCCGGGCGGTGGTGTTTTCGATCCACACCTATTTGGTGCGGTTGCAGGATTTAACCGCGGAACAGCAGGCAAGCATGGCGGCGGCGGGGTTGTGATGCTGCGTTCAGGGCCGGGTTAGAACAACGCCATCACGCGGTGACCGATCGGGCTGTGCGACAGGCCCAGCAGCGTGCCCGAAAGCGCCATCATCCGCGACGACATCCGCATATCCTCGCCGCGCAGCAGGGCATAGGTCATCAGCGCCGCCCCAACCGGCAACGAGACCATCACCAGCGTGGCATTCATCGAATGGGCCGCAAGCCGTAGTTGGGTAGAGGGCTTGGTAAACTCGACCATCTCTTCTTCGGGGAACAGCGTGGCGCGAATTTTGGCCATCACGGTTGTTGGCAGGACATCGGGGGCTTGGGCTTGGGCATGGGGTTGGTGCGGCGGGCGCAATGCCTCGATCCGGGGCAGGGCAGCGGCCAGATCTTCGATCATCGCCGGGGTAACGGCATCCGTCGCTTGGTGCCACAAAATGGCGTCGGGCAGGTAGCGCGATTGCAGATAGCCGACGATCAGGCGGCACAGGCGGGCGTGGCGCTGTGCCAAAGGCGCTGACGTCGCATCGTGCGGGCCGGGACCAAAGGCCACCGACAGACAGGCCGCGTGACCAGAACCGGGGTGTTCGATGAAGCCAAGCAGGATTTGCGCGCCATGCAGATCGAACAGAGCAATCTCGTCGCTGTCCCAACGCACTGACCGCGGACCAGCACCCCGGCGGGCCAGCTTTGCGTTCAACTCGCCCACCAGTTTGGCGTAGTTGAGGCGCGGTGTCGTGCTGAAGATCAGCAAGGCAATGCTGCTACGCGGGGGCAGGGTCACGGCGGTATGCTCCTCATCAATTACAATCAAAAGGTGCATTCCAAATATGCCCAAACCTTGCCAACACTGTGGCGAAGCGGTGGTTTTGGTTAATTTTTCGTTACGTCAGGCAAAAAGTGCGGCTTTTGCAAAGCGATACGCCCTGTCAGGGCCGGACCTGACAGGGAGAGTTTGGCACAATTGCGGGCCGCGATCAGATCATCAGCGCCATTTGCTGGCCAAACGGGCTGTGCATCAGCCCCGCAACCGCCCCGGTCAAGGCAATGGCGCGGGCGCTTAGGCGCATGTCTTCGCCGCGCAACACCGAATAGGTCAGCAGCGCCGCCCCAACCGGAAGCGAGACCAGAATAAGGGTGGAATTCATCGCATGTGCCGCGATCCGTATCTGGGTTGAGGCGCGGACCGGAAGGTCGGGATCGGTATCTGACGCATAAAGCGCGTCGCGGATGCGGGTCAGGCGTATCTGATCCGTCGGGGGCAGGTCTGGCTGATCATTCGCCGCAGCGATGATTGCCGGCAGTTGCGATGGCACAATGGCGGGCAATCCAGCGTGGACGGGCAGTCCGGGATGTGTTTCGCAAGGGGTTTCAACGGTGGTTTCAGGGGGGGTGTGGAACGCAGGCAGCTTTTGCGCCAATTCATCCAACAAGTCCGGCGTGGCGCAGTCTTGCAACTCGTGCCACAGGATGGCGTTGGCGCTGTAATAGTCGCGTACCCGATCGGCGATGGTGCTGCACAGCCACGCATCGCGGCGGGGGTGTTGCGGAGCATCGACCGCATCGGGGGGAACGCCCACCGACACCGTGAGACAGACCGAAAACGGCCGATTCAACGCAGGGGTCGCGGCAAGCTCGGTCACGGCCAAAACCACGCGGGTGCCCGGCAGATCAAAGATTGCCGCGTCATCCATATCCCAAGTCAGGCGGTGTTTTTGGCCCACGCGAATGGCCAGGGCACGAT
>JBAVTI010000566.1:0-4177 GCA_049696055.1 Paracoccaceae bacterium
CTATGCGTTTTGCCAGTCTGGCGGGCGCTTTTCGAGGAAGGCGGCGATGCCTTCTGCGGTATCGCGCCACAGCATGTTTTCGGTCATGACGGCGGCGGCATGGGTGTAGGCGTCGGCAAGGCTTAGCGTTGATTGGTCGTAGAACGCGCGCTTGCCGATTTTGACGGCGGCGGTGAGTTTTGCCGCCACGGTTTGTGCGAGGGTCAGGGTATCGGAGTCCAAAGTCTCGGGCGGGGAGATGTGGTTGATCAGGCCGACTTCCAGTGCGCGGGGGGCGTCGATGAAGGCGCCGGTGGTCAGCATCTCGAACGCGACTTTGGCGGGGATGTTGCGGGTGAGGGCAACCATGGGGGTTGAGCAAAACAGCCCGATGTTGACACCATTGACGCCAAAGCGGGTGCCGGTGGCGGCCACGGCCATGTCGCAGGTGGCGACAAGCTGGCAGCCGGCGGCGGTGGCAATGCCGTGGGCTTGCGCAATGACGGGCTGCGGCAGGGTTTGGATTTGTTGCATCAGATCGGCGCAGCGGCGAAACAGGTCGGCGAAATAGGCGGCCCCCTGGTCGGGGTTGGCGCGGGCGGCTTGCATTTCCCGCAGATCATGGCCCGCACAAAACGCCCGACCCGCGCCGCGCAGAATGACGACGCGGACGCTGGGGGTGTGGGCGATCTGGGTCAGGGTGGATTTCAGCGCGGCCAGCATCGCATCCGACAGCGCGTTAAAGCTGGCGGGCGTGTTCAGGGTCAGGCGGGTGACCGGGCCGATATCTTCGCGCAACAGGATCGTGTCGGGCATCTTGTCATTCCTTTGACTTTGGCAAAGGTTACGCGCGGGGCGGCACAAAGGGCAAGAGCATGAGCTTGGTGATGGACGCTGCGGCGTTGACGGCGTTTCTGGCCCGCGATTTCGCGCAAGTTGCCGATGATTTCGCCATTGAGGCGGTGAACGACACCGAATTGCGGCTGCGGCTGCGGGTGGCCGACCACCATCTGCGCCCCGGCGGTCCGGTTTCGGGGCCTGCGATGTTCGGGCTGGCGGATGTGGCGATGTATCTGGCTATCCTGGCGCAGATCGGGCCGGTGGCGCTGGCGGTGACCACCAATTGCAGCATTGATTTCATGCGCAAACCCGCCGCAGGCCGCGATCTGATTGCCTGCGCGCGGGTGCTAAAGCTGGGGCGGCAGTTGGCGGTGGGGGATGTTTTGCTGTTCTCGGAAGGTAGTGCCGAGGTTGTGGCGCGAGCGGGGTTGACCTATGCCATCCCGCCCGCATTGCCGCAAAGCTAAAGTTTTGCGAGGGTAAAGCGGCCTTCGACCGTTGCACCGCTTTCGATGATCAGGGTGGTGTAGGTGCTGTCTGCCTTGACCGATGCGGCGGCGCGCAGGGTCAGGGCGGTGCAGCTGATACGGCCATCCAGCAAACCGCGCACTTCGACCGTTTCTGCCGAAACCGTGCCTTTGACCCGGCCTTCGGCCCCAACGATCAGGGCGCGGGCGGTAACCTTGCCGTCAATCTCGCCCAGCACTTCGATGGTGCCATCCGACGAAAGATCACCTTTGATCTTCAGATCGGCGGCCAGAACCGAGCGACTGGTGGCGGCGGGGGCCGGGCTGGTGCTGGGCTGCCGGGGCGGTGGCGGGGCGGATTTTGGGTCGATCGGAGCGTTCTGCATAGCGTTTTTCCTTTGGCAGCCGGTGCGGAAATGGGCGGCCTTTCGCGCCTGATAGAGGCTGAAGGGGCGGCACGGGTCAAGGGGCCAATCTTGGCTTCGGCAGATTTCCCCTAGGGGATGACAATATCACGGCATGGTGATCAGATGCAGACAGGAATCGGGAGGTCTGAGATGATGGAAAAGAATGGCGCTGGGGACGGGTTTTTCACGCCTGTGTCGGGGTTTGATCTGCCGCGCTATGCCGGGGTGCAAACTTTTATGCGTTTGCCGCATGTGAGTTTGGATGATCCGCGACTGGCGCAGGTACAGGTGGGCATTATCGGCGCACCGTGGGATGGTGGGACCACCAACCGGCCGGGGCCGCGACATGGACCGCGCCAGTTGCGCGATTTGTCGACGATGATCCGGGCCGAGAATGGCATCACCGGGGTGCGGCCGTTCGAGGCGGTGCGCTGTGCCGATCTGGGGGACGTGGCACCGAACCCGGCGGATTTGATGGACAGCCTTGCGCGGATGGAAGCGTTTTATACGCGGGTGCGGGCTGCGGGGATCTTGCCGTTGACCGCCGGGGGCGACCATCTTTGCACGCTGCCGATACTGCGGGCCCTGGCCAAGGGGCGGCCTTTGGGGATGATCCATTTCGACAGCCACACCGATCTGTTCCACAGCTATTTTGGCGGCACGATGTATACCCATGGCACGCCGTTTCGGCGCGCGGTGGAGGAGGGCCTGCTTGACCCGCACCGGGTGTGCATGATCGGCATTCGTGGCACGGCCTATGACCGCGAGGACCGCGAGTTCGCAAAATCGGTGGGGATCCGGGTGATCCCGATTGAAGAATTTCACGCGCGCGGGCCGGAAGATGTGATGGCCGAGGCGCGCGCTATCGCCGGGCGTGGCGATACCTATGTGTCTTACGACATTGATTTCGTCGATCCGGCCTTTGCGCCGGGCACGGGGACGCCCGAGGTTGGGGGCCCGAATTCGTGGCAGGCGTTGCTGGTGGCGCGGTTGCTGAAGGGCGTGAATATCGTGGGGGCGGATCTGGTCGAGGTATCGCCGCCGTTTGATGCCAGTGGTGGCACGGCGTTTCTTGGCGTCTCGATCATGTTCGAGATGCTGTGCGTGATGGCGGAAAACAGGGCAGGGCAGGTTTAGGATGACTCCGGATACGATTATTACCAATGCGCGGGTGTTGACGATGGATGCGGCCAACCCAAGGGCCGAGGCTGTGGCGTGGGCCTCGGGGCGGATCGCGGCGGTTGGCAGCAATGCCGAGATTGCGGCAATGGCAGGGGTGCGCACCAAGGTGATTGATGCGGGCGGGCGCACGGTGCTGCCGGGGTTTGTGGAAAGCCATTTGCATCTGGGTTTGGGGGGGGTGGAGCTTGCGCATCTGCAATTGCACGGCGAGGGCGGGATGGAGTCTATGCGCCGCGCGTTTCAGGCCTATGCCGCGGACAATCCTGACCTTGCGTTGCTGATGGCGCAGGGGGCGGGCTACGCGATGCTGGACCATCCGGTGAGCCGCCATGATCTGGATGCGATCATCGCCGACCGGCCGATTGCGATGACGGCGCATGATCATCACACGGTTTGGGCCAATACGGCCGCGTTGCGGGCGGCAGGGATTTTGCATGGCCGGGCGACACCTGCAGGCCATGAGATCGTGATGGGCGCGGATGGCACCGCGACGGGCGAGTTGCGCGAGTTTGAGGCCTTTGCGCCGGTGGTGGCGCTGGGGGGCGAAGACCGGATGTATCTGGGCATCGCCAGCGGCGCCGAGCCGGACCCCTGGCCCTCGGAAGCCGAGCGCGCCACCGATAAGGCAAAGATTGCCGACGGCCTTGCGCATTGCGCGGCGCATGGCATCACCTCGATGGTGAATATGGATGGCAACCGCTACACGCTGCAATTGCTGGCCGAGATGCGCAATGCGGGGACGTTGACCGCGCGGGTGAAGGTGCCGTTCCACTTCAAGCCGCATATGGAGTTGCATGAGTTGGACCGCGCCGAGGCGATGACGCGGGATTATAATGACGAATGGCTATCGTGCGGCTTTGTGAAGATGTTCATGGATGGTGTGGTCGATAGCGGCACGGCGTTCATGTTGAACGATTATCCGGGGCAGCCGGGGCATCGGTCGGTGCCGCTGTTTCCGGGGCCTCGGTTCAATGAGATTGCCACCGAGATTGACCGGCGCGGGTTGCAGATTGCCGTGCATTCCATCGGGGACGGATCAACGCGGACGGTGGTCGACGGCTATGAGGCCGCGCAAAAGGCCAATGGCGTGCGCGATAGTCGCCACCGGATTGAACATATCGAGCTGATCGACCGGGCCGATGTGCCGCGGTTGGGGGCGCTGGGGATCGTGGCATCGGTGCAACCGCCGCATCCGCCGGGGGCAATGGATTTTCCGTTGCAGCCGACGCTGGATGTGATCGGGCGCGGGCGCTGGAAAGACAGTTATCTGTGGCGGACATTGCGCGATGCAGGGGCACCGAT
>JBAVTI010000567.1:0-3243 GCA_049696055.1 Paracoccaceae bacterium
TCGGCCATGAAGCCGCCGCTGTTTTCATGCTTGACCAGCACGAATTCCAGACCTGCTGCGTGCAACCCTTGCATCAGGGCCAACACCTCACCGCCCGGAATACCAAAGGCGTGTGTCGCCCCCGCGCTGGCCAAAGCCGCACCTATGATCTCGGCCCCCGTTGTTTCGGTCATCTATTGGTTTCCCCTGATCACACCGGCGTTTGAAAGTTGAGCCAATTCCAGATCACTAAAGCCGAGAAGACGGCGCAGAACGTCACCCGTATCTTCGCCCAATGTTGGCGGCGATTTCGCATAGGTCACGGGCGTATCTGAAAGTTTTAGAGGATTTGCGATCAGATCGACAAAGCCAGCCGCAGATGTCTTATGCGGTAAGCGCACCGCCATGCCCCTTGCGGCCACTTGGGGGCTGGCAAAGACGGAGGCCAGATCATTCACCGGCCCCGCAGGCACACCGATTGCGTCAAGCGTTTCAAGCCAGTCCGCGACGGTGCGCCCGCCCGTCAAGCCGTTGACCAACGGGATCAGCACATCACGATTGCGCACCCGTGCAGCGTTGGTCGCAAATCGCGGGTCGCGGCCAAGTCCGGGCGCGCCTGCCGCGTCCGTCAGGCGCACAAACTGAGCGTCGTTTCCGACCGCCAGAATAAATGTGCCATCGCTGGCAGAATATGTGCCGTAAGGCACAATGGTGGGGTGATCGTTGCCGCGCCGGGGGGGAACCTTTTTGTCGGTCAGGTAGCCAACACCTTGATTGATCAGCATCGCAATCTGCGTATCCATAAGGGCAAGGTCGATGTGCTGACCGCGATCCGTTATGTGACGCGCCTGTAGCGCAGCAAGTATTCCCGTCGCCGCATACATCCCGCAAAGCAGATCTGCCACGCCGACCCCAGCCTTCAGCGCGGGGCCATCAGGCGTGCCCGTTAATGACATTAATCCGCCCTCGCCCTGAACCAGAAAATCATAGCCCGGGCGATGGGCATTCGGACCAGTTTGTCCAAAGCCGGTGATTGAACAATAGATCAGACGTGGATTCAACCTGGCAAGGTTGGGGTAATCCAGTCCAAATCGTGCCAGATCGCCGGGCCTGAAATTCTCGACCAGCACATCGGCAGTCTTGATTATATCACGCAGAATTGCCTGCCCGCGTGGATCGGCAATGTTAACGGCCAACGAATGCTTTCCGCGATTGGCAGACAAAAAGTAGGCACTTTCCCGGGTTTCCATCCCATCACAGTCCAGCACAAAAGGTGGCCCCCAGCCGCGCGTATCGTCACCACGATCTGGGTGTTCCACCTTGATCACCTCGGCGCCAAAATCGGCCAAAAGCTGTGTCGCCGTCGGCCCGGCCAAAATGCGCGACAGATCAAGCACACGCAGGCCTGAGAGGGCCTGCATGGATGTATCCGAAGGCATATCGGCTGACGTCAATTTCCGACCGGGGCTTGGGATGAGAAATTGGGGATCTTGGCATGCGAAGCGCCTTTCGGTTCCAGCCCACCCCAATTGCTTTCTGCGGTGCTGATGTTACCCGGGATATCCTTCTCCCAGAAGCCGACCACATTTTTTGTGATGTTCAGGTAAAGTTTACCATCCACAATGCGCCAGAGTGTCGGGTTGCCGGGAACCTTGCCGCCTTGGGCGACACCATAAGCACAGTGGCCATCGTATTGCGGGGCAAACTTCGCAGGATCCGCAACAAAGCGCGCGCGGTTTTGTTCAGACGAAAACGCAAAGACAGCGCCGTTAAAATCTGCGGTCAGATCCGATTTTCCCGCCAAAGGCGAAGCTTGGGCTATGCCAACCTTGGATTGCGGCAAGTCGAAATAGGAAACCACGTCATAGCCGGAAACGGCAAAACCGGTCTTATCGACAAATTGTTCGCCGGCGGCTACGGCACCCGCAAAACTAAAAGCAAAGATGATGGCAAGTGCAGTTTGTTTCAGCATGACAAGCTCCATTGGCGTTTACTGTCTGCCATTTCGCGGCCAAGGCGGCTTGCGTTACAGATGTGTCAAACCCATCGCGGTGTCGTGATGCCCCCCCTCAATCTATGGGGCACCAAGCTGTGCTTGGACCGCGCTGCACAACGCCGAACGCCGCAATGCAAGAAATTTCCGCGCGGCCTGTTCCGTTGGATGAAACGGATCCTTCACCTCACCTGATTTCTTGCGCCGAAAATGCCGATCATTGCCCATATTGGCTTGGATCGTTTCTGGGGTGAAACCCCGAACAAAACTGCACCGACTGCCACTCGCAGCAAAGGCGCGTTCAAGATTGTCTTGAGCGCGTTGGCGCAGTTCCACAATTTTGCGACCGTAAGTTGGTGCCGTCGTCATAAAGATGCAGGGCTGGTTTGCGGGCAGGTCGGCCATCGCCGCCCGAACATCGGCGAGCGCCGATTTCTCGCTATCAGCCCATCGATCCGCCGCATTGCCGAGCAGAAACATGATCAGCAGCTTGGGACGGTAGTATCCGCCATCAAATACCGCTTCCAGCGGTGACATCCCCGCCCTGCAAAACTGGAATTGGGCCCCACGTCCGATTTGAACATAGGGGTTTTCCCCCTGCGACAGTGTCCCGTAGACGCCTGCATTTACCTTCCACTTTGGATCAATACCGCAGATCGCGGTTTTGGTGGCCTTGGTCTGCCCTGTCCACGCCATCAGTGTGCTGGATCGCACGCCGATCACGCCGATACTTGCATCGGCTTCAATGCCACAACTGCCAGCCATACCGCCCAACAGATCGACAAATGCGGTCCCGGTGCCAAAAGAAAGCTGCGAGTCCCCCAGCACCAGAATATCTGGCGCCCCGGTTGTTTCCGCCGCAGCCGGTATGGCCAGCGGCAAGAGAATCAGCCAACCCAGAGCCACCGTCACCGTGTTAAAAAACCGCATTGAAAAACACTTTCACGCTCATGTTGCGCTCTCAAAACTCCGGGACCTAAGTGTTCATTTCGTTAGAAAATTGGTGTTGTTACACCGTCCTATGCATAAAAATTCAAAAATCCATGGACGCACACACGAGGTGTTCACAGATCGTCACAAGCGCGCCATTGCACCCGCTTGGACAGGAATGTGATTGGCGCGCATCGCCGAAAAGCCGCCCCTTCAACAAACCTGCTCCGGCATTTCACCGGCCAGGATGTAAGCGAGGAGACAACAATGGCGACTTCAAACTATGAGGGCTTTGTGTTCCGCCTGTCTGGCGTGACGACAGGGTCAGGCAGCACCATTCC
>JBAVTI010000568.1:0-6037 GCA_049696055.1 Paracoccaceae bacterium
CGCGCGTGACCGAGAACCAATACTTGAACAACCGGATGCCAGACCGCACCAGCATCCGCTCCAACTCGGGGGCCTGACGCATGAATTCCAGATATTCCGACGGGCTGCAAAACCCCATCACCCGCTCGACGCCCGCCCGATTATACCAGCTGCGGTCAAAGAACACGATCTCGCCGGCGGTTGGAAGATGCTCCAGATAGCGCTGGAAAAACCATTGGCCCTTTTCCTTGTCGCCCGGCTTGGTCAGCGCCACCACCCGCGCATATCGCGGATTCAGATGCTCCATGAACCGCTTGATGGTGCCGCCCTTGCCCGCGGCATCACGCCCCTCCATCAGAATGACGAACTTCTGCCCGGTGTCCTGCGCCCAGATCTGCACCTTCAGCAACTCGGCCTGCAACTTCGCCTTTTCGGCCTCGTAGGTCCGCGTCGCCATCAACCGCGCATAGGGATACTTGCCCGACTCGAAGGCTTGCCGAATGGCGTTGGGATCGGCCTTGGGAAAGGCCTTTGGCCCGGCAGGTGCCTCGGTGTCATCCGCCACCAACCCCACGTCAACACTTGGCACCACCCCAACATCCACAACCGGTTTGATCTGGCTTGCGTCTTCCATCTGTCATCTCCCTGTCATAATCGACCTGAAATTAGGACATGATGCCGCAGCCCGCCTTGATCCTGGTCAAAATAGCGAAAGAAACCACGTCGGGCGCAAATCAATCTGCAGACCAGATTTCAGATATGCGAAGGGCGGCGACACCCCAGGTACCGCCGCCCTGTCGGGGGGAAAAATCATTGTGGTCTATCGTGCGGTTCAAAGGTTTAGGTCACCCTTATGTACTAGCCATCGGCGTTTTTCCGCGCATACCCCAATTGCGGTAAACCACGCAAAAAACCACCCTTACCGTGGTAAAAATTGCTCTATCCGATCCAGGACCAACGGCCATTGTGCAAAGAATAGCAACTGTCCGGTGTTGGGCAGGAATTCCACGCGTAAACGTGGAAAATCCTCCATCAGCTCGCGAATCGTCTGCACCGGGGTTTGCGGGTCTTGGTCGCCCTGCAACAGCTCTACCGGCACCACGCAGGCCCGCACAACTGCCGACCAATCCTTCTCAGACCCGATACATTCACGGGTAAAGGCTTCATGCGCCGAGATTTTCTTGCCCAGACAAATCTCCGACCCCACAAGCACCGCTTCGCGCACGTCGGGGCAGGCAAAGGCCGCCATATCGGCAGGCGATCCACCGTTCACTTGGGCAAAGAAACTTTCCTTGCCCAGACGCCGCGCCAGACTGAACCCGGCATGCACCATGAACGGCAACACTTTCGGGGCATAGCGCGCGTTGGCCAGAATGAACCTTTGCCACTTGTCCATCCGCTCGTATTGCGAGGCGGCGCGCAGCGGCAACTGGCAAGAACAGCCCAGAATGCCCGTCACCAAACCGGGGCGCAGCAGCGACAGGTTCATGGCAAACCGCAGATCGGCCCCCAGACAAATCACCGCCGTCTGCGTCACCCCAAGATGGTCCAACACCGCCGCATAGTCTGCCGTGCAACCCTCCAGATGGTCCACGCCTTTGCCATGCAGATCACTGCGCCCATAGCCTGCGCGCACCGGCACAATCACCCGAATGCCGCGTATCCGTGCCGCCCGCTCTGCCGCCAATGGCCAGCGGATGAACCCGAAATCCATATGCATGAACAGGCATGGCACGCCATCGGGGGCACCAAATTCTATCCACTCCAATCGGCGCCCGTCAGTATGGTGCATCTGGCGAAACGGCACCTCGTCTAGCGTCGCAGAACGCGGCATCTGGGCCGCCCCTTCGGTCGAGATCAGCGCCACATCCATCAGACCCAGCACCACCCGCACCAATTCCGATTGGCTGTGGGTCTCGGTCTTGGCCAGAATAGATCGAACCTGCGTGCGCACCGTCTCCACCGACCGGCCCCGCGCTTCGGCAATATCCTTGATCGGATGGCCCAGTGTGATGCCCTGCACAATTTCCACTTCGGCAGCCGTCAGCAAGAACGCGTCCTGCACCGTCACGTCGAACCCTTCGGGCCAGACCAGTTCCGTGGATAAAACCAAAGCAAGCGGGCGCGGCTCGTCGCTTTCAACCGGGCTTACCTGCATGATCACAGGCCCGTCGGTCAACAACGACCGTATCCGCAGCGTCACCACCCGTTCGGCCCGCCGCGAGGCTACCTTGCGGATCACCTCCCGCAGGGTCGCGATATCGTCGCGGTGGAACGGCAACCTATCCAGACCCGCGCCCTCAGATATCCCAAAAGCCAGGGCGCCGGGGCGGTTACAGGCGGCAATGCTGCTGTGCCCGTCGCTGATGAACGCCGCCGACTTTGGAATTTCCGCCAGGATCGACCGATAGCCGCCATCGTCGCGGGTTGCCTCATATCGGTCCAGAAACACCCGTGCGCGGCCCATATGCGCCTCGATCTCGGGGTCGTCCAAGGGAATGACCTGCTCGACCAGCCCCACCCGCAACGGCGCGGCGCGGCCCTCCCAAACCTTCATCAATTCGCCCAAATGAATAGGATCAATCGCAACATCGTAAAGCCGATCCACGATCTCGGCCTTATGGTCGCGTTCGGCAAAACTAGCGGTATCGTGTCTGGGGTCACGTTCCTTCATACCGTCAAGATTGACGCAATCAGGGGTCTGCGGCAAGTGAGAAGCTGAATCTATCATCTGACTTACCCCATCCTTTCTGAATCTGCCGAAACCAGTGCCACGGTTTGCGTTGCATTCGGGGCGTGCTCCCCGCCCAACAACAGCAGCACCAGCCCCAAACCCAGCAGCGCAATCCCCGCCATATCGCGTGGCGAAAACGCCTCAGCCAAGGCCAACCGGGAAAAAACGACTGTCAGCGTCACCTCGAAGGCGATGGTCAAAATCACCATTTCGCCAAACCGCGCCCGCCGCAGCACCTCAACCTCGATCAGGCAGGCCAATGCCAGCAAAGCCACCGCAGCGACCACCGCCCCCCACGGCGGCAATTGCGCCGCATATTTCAGCACGACCGCTGCGGAAAAATACAGCGCGCCAACCATGGACGCCATGAAAAACGTAAGCAAAGTCTGCATGTTACCCCTCCCCCACACCGAACCTACCGGTGCATGGGTAACGCTACGATGCCACCGCCATCCCCGCTGTTCCCCCCGGAACACTCCCGTCCGCCCGACATCCCCCTTTGCAGCCCGCCTCGCACGGTTTAGGTTCGCGGCCACTCACCCCGAAAGGCGATCCCCATGCTCACCCTCTACGGTGCCTACCGCTCGCGCGCTTCCCGCCCGCTGTGGCTCTTGGCCGAACTCGGTCTGCCCTTCACCCATATCCCGGTGATTCAGGCCTACCGCCTGCCCAACCCCGACGCCCCCGACGCGCCTTTTAACACCGCTTCCCCCGCCTTCCTCGCCATCAACCCCCAAGGCCAGATCCCCGCGATGACCGACGGCGATCTGACCCTGACCGAATCCCTCGCCATCACCCAACACATCGCCCGCACCTATGGCGCCACCCTCGGCCCCGCCAACCCGACCGAGGCCGCCCTCTTCGACCAATGGGCATTCTTCGCCGCCACCAGCATCGAAACCCCCGCCCTCGACATCCTCTACACCATCACGGGCGGCCTTGCCGAAACCCCCAACGGCGCCACCACCATCACCACCGCAGCCGAAAAACTCAGCCGCCCCCTCGCCCGCCTCGAGGCCCACCTCCAAACCCAACCCTACCTGCTGAACCGCTTCACCGCCGCCGACATCATGGTCGCCGAATGCCTGCGCTATGCCCAAGACCACGCCCCCCTGATGGATGCCCACCCCGCCACCAGCCGCTGGCTCGCCCAATGCCAATCCCGCCCGGCTTTCCAAACCATGTGGGCCAACCGCCTGAACGAACCTAGCTGAACCCCACATCTTGCGCCCCACCCCCGCAAGATGATCTAATCCTGCCCAAAGCCGCCCCCAAGAATCGAGCCCCCATGCCGCCCCACGATGCCAGCGACCTCCTTACCAGTGCCCATGAAACCTACGACGCCTCTTCGATCGAAGTGCTCGAAGGCCTCGAACCCGTGCGCAAACGCCCCGGCATGTATATCGGCGGCACTGACGAGCGGGCGCTGCACCACCTTGTCGCCGAGGTGTTGGACAACTCGATGGACGAAGCCGTCGCCGGTCACGCCACCCGCATCGAGGTTGAACTTCACGCCGATTATTCCATCACCATCCGCGATAACGGCCGCGGCATCCCCATCGACCCGCACCCCAAATTCCCCGGCAAATCCGCGCTCGAAGTCATCCTGTGCACCCTGCACGCCGGCGGCAAATTCTCGGGCAAAGCCTATGAGACGTCGGGCGGCCTGAACGGCGTCGGCTCTTCCGTCGTCAACGCCCTCTCTGACGTGCTCAAGGTCGAGGTCGCCCGCAACCGCGAGCTTTACACCCAGTCGTTCTCGCGCGGCATCCCGCTTGGCCCCCTCGTCAAGGTCGGCCCCGCCCCAAACCGGCGCGGCACCTCGGTCATGTTCCACCCCGACCCCGAAATTTTCGGTCACCTGCAATTCAAACCCGCGCGCCTCTTTAAAATGGCCCGCTCCAAGGCCTACCTGTTTTCCGGCGTCGAAATTCGCTGGAAATCCGCCGTGCCCGATGGCGATACCCCGCTTGAGGCCACTTTCCACTTCCCCGGCGGTCTGGCCGATTACCTCAACGAACAACTCGATAAAACCAACACCTATTCCGACCGCCCCTTTGCCGGAAAAGTGATGTTTCAGGAAAAATTCGGCGTCCCCGGTTCCGTCGAATGGGCAATCAACTGGACGCCGATGCGTGACGGCTTCCTGCAATCTTATTGCAACACCGTCCCCACCCCCGAAGGCGGCACCCACGAGACCGGCTTTTGGTATGCCATCCTCAAGGGCATCCGCGCCTATGGCGAGCTGGTTAAAAACCGCAAAGCCGAATTGATTTCCCGCGAAGACATGCTCGCAGGCGGTTGTGCGTTAATATCGGTGTTTATCCGCGAGCCGCAATTCGTTGGCCAAACCAAAGACCGCCTTTCCACCGAAGAGGCGCAGAAATACGTTGAAAACGCCGTGCGCGACCATTTCGACAATTGGCTGGCCAATGATACCAAATCCGCAGGCTCCATTCTTGATTTCCTGATCCTGCGCGCCGAAGAACGCCTGCGCCGCAAACAGGAAAAAGAAACCCAGCGTAAAACCGCTACCAAGAAACTCCGCCTGCCCGGTAAACTTACCGACTGCACCTCAAAAACCCGCGAAGGCACCGAATTGTTTATCGTCGAGGGCGACTCGGCTGGGGGTTCTGCCAAAGGCGCGCGCTCGCGTGAAACCCAAGCCCTGTTGCCGCTAAAGGGTAAAATCCTCAACGTCCTTGGGGCCGCCTCCAACAAACTCAACGACAACTCGGAAATTCGCGATATTTGCGAGGCGCTTGGCGTGCAAATGGGCACCCGGTTCAAAGTCGATGATCTGCGCTATGATAAAATCATCATCATGACCGACGCCGACGTTGACGGCGCCCATATCGCCAGCCTGCTGATGACCTTTTTCTTCACCCAGATGCGCCCGATGATCGACAAGGGCCACCTCTACCTCGCCTGCCCGCCTTTGTATCGCCTCACCCAAGGCGCCCGCCGCCTCTATGTCGCCGACGACGCCGAAAAAGAGCTGTGGCTTGCCAAAGGCCTTGGCGGCAAAGGCAAAATCGACGTGCAGCGATTCAAAGGCTTGGGCGAAATGGACGCCAAAGACCTTAAAGACACCACCATGAACCCCCTCACCCGCAAACTGATCCGGGTATCCATCGACGAAGACGAACCCGGCGAGACCGCCGATCTGGTCGAGCGTCTGATGGGCAAGAAACCCGAATTGCGCTTTCAGTATATTCAGGAGAATGCGCGGTTTGTGGAGGAGTTGGATGTTTGAGGGCTAGCAAATGAAAAGAGAGGCAGCCTCTGAACATGCGTCAGAATATTGGACATCAAATCCAGTAA
>JBAVTI010000569.1:0-3473 GCA_049696055.1 Paracoccaceae bacterium
GTCGGTCTGTTATCGGCACCAATTGCCGCCGAAACGCTGCGGATTGCCACCTATAATGCAGAACTGTCGCGTCAGGGCCCGGGCTTGCTTTTGCGCGATATCCTTACCGGAACCGACCCGAAAATCATCGCCGCCCAGCAGGTTATCGCAGCACTGGATGCCGATATTCTGGTGCTGATTGCCTTTGACTATGACTACGATTCTATCGCCCTTGGCATCTTCGCCGACCAGCTTGCCGTCGCGGGCCATCCCTACCCGCACCGCTTTGCCCTGCTGCCCAATACCGGCATGCCCACTGGGCTTGACCTCGATGCAAATGGCTATCTGGGCGACGCCCGCGACGCGCAGGGCTTTGGCCGCTTTGCCGGACAGGCGGGTATCGCCATCCTGTCGCGCCTGCCGATAAAATCCGAAAATGCGCGCAATTTCAACACGTTCCTTTGGCGCGACTTGCCGGGCGCCAACCTTCCCGACACCATACCGCCCGACGTTCTTGCAGTGCAACGGCTGTCCACCACCGCCCATTTCGAGGTGCCGATCACCCTGCCCAACGGCACCGATCTTCACCTGCTGACATGGTATGCCACCCCGCCGATTTTTGATGGTCCCGAAGACCGCAATGGTAAGCGCAACCATGATGAGGCGGTGTTTTGGGCGCACCTTATTGACGGCAAATTGCCGTTCCCCGCGCCCCAAGCCCCCTTCATTTTGCTGGGCGATGCCAACCTTGATCCGGTCGATGGCGATGGCCTGATCGATGGCATTAAAACCCTGCTTACCCACCCCGCCTTGCAAGACCCAAGCCCCCGTGGCACCCATGGCCTTGCTGATGCCAAACACGGCGGCGACCCGGCTTTGGATACCGCCGACTATACTGCAAAGGATGGCCCCGGTCGGCTGCGCGTTGACTATGTCCTGCCCGCAGCCACCCTTGAGGTGACAGCCTCGGGCGTGCTGTGGCCGCCCGAATCCGACCCGTTTGCCGCCACCCTTGAAACGGCCTCGCGTCATCATCCGGTCTGGGTGGATATCACCTTTCCTTAACGCACCGCCCGCAGATGCCGCGCGATCACCTCATCCAACGGCGTTGCCACAAACCCCGGCAACAACCGCGCCATCACGGCCCCGTCAAGACGATGCGGCGTCTCGAAAAGATAGCGCATCTCGGTCAATTCCCGCGCCAATTCCCATACCGGGCTTAGCATCCGCATCAACCACCACGGGAACCGCGTGATCTTTACCGGCTTGCCCGTCACCTGCGCTACAATCGCCGCCAGTTCATCGGTGCCAAAGGTAAACCCCGCAAACGGCACCTCGGCAAAGGCGGGCAACTCCTGCCGCATTTCCGCCAGCCCCACCGCAGCCCGCGCCATATCGGGCAAATAGGCATAGGCCCGTTGCACCGACGGATCGCCAAGCGTCGCCACGCGCCCCTTCGCCACATCCTTCAGCACCACCTTGGCCATCACCGTGTTTGGCGCCTCTTCTCCGATGAAATCGCCACCCCGCAGAATGATTACCCGCGCGTAGCCAGCCTTGGTCGCCGCCCGATACCGCGCCTCCATCGTGGCCCGGATCTGCCCCTTGCGTGATACCGGAACCTGCGGCGTATCCGGCCCCCACGGCCCCGGTTGCACCCCAAAAGGATACACATTCCCCGGCACCAGAACCGTCGCCCCCGACGCCTGCGCCGCCGCCAAAACCGCGTCGGTAATCGCCGGGATCAGCCGCGCCCAGTCGTGATAGCCGGGCGGGTTCAGCCCGTTGACGATCACATCCATCCCCGTTGCTGCCGCCGTCATATCGCTGCCGCGCACATAGCGGCTTACCTGCCAGCCCGCTGCGGCAAAGGCCGTTGCACAAGCACCGCCAAACCCACCCGAGGCACCCAAAACCAAAACCTTGCCCGCCATACCCGCCTCCATCCTTGCCCTACAACCATGCCCTTTCATGTGCGAATGGAAAATTGCCAAATTTCGACGATCTGATATTCATAAACGCATGGATATCACCGCTCCCCTCGACTGGTCTCTGATCAACTCCTTCCTTGGCGTGGCCGAGCACGGCTCGCTTTCTGCTGCCGCCAAGCATCTTGGCATCAGCCAACCCACTCTGGGCCGCCATATCCATCAGGCCGAGGCTGCGCTGCAAACCACTCTTTTCATCCGCCAACCCCGTGGTCTTGCGCTGACCCCCACGGGCGAGGCCCTGCTTCCTGCCGCACAGGAAATGCGCGCCGCCGCCTCGCGCCTGTCCCTTACTGCCGCCGCCAAATCCGACCGCATCGCAGGATGCGTCCGCATCACCGCCTCCCGCATCGTCTCGCACCACATTCTGCCACCGATCCTCGCCCAACTGCGGCGCGAGGAGCCCTTGATCCAGATCGACCTCGTCCCCTCTGACACCACCGAAAACCTGCTGTTCCGCGAGGCCGATATCGCCCTGCGCATGTATCGCCCCACCCAACTCGACATCATCACCCGCCACGTCACCGACCTGCCGATGACGCTGTACGCCGCCACCGATTACCTCAACCGCCGTGGCCGCCCCACCACGCGCGACACCTTGCTTAGCCACGATTTCGTCGGCATGGATCGCTCTGAGCTGATCATCCGCATGATGGCGGGCCTCGGCGTGCCGGTAAGCCGCGATTTCTTTCCCACCCGCTGCGATGACCAACTGGTTTACTGGAACCTGGTGCGCGCGGGTTGTGGCATCGGCGGTATGCAGCGCCTGATCGGCGACGCCGACCCCACTGTCGAGCCGCTCGACATTGTTCCCCTTCCCCACCTGCCGCTCTGGCTTGCTGCCGCCCCTGCCCTGCGCCACGCCCCCCGCCTGCGCCGCGTCTGGGATTTCCTCGGCAGCGCCCTCGAATCCCTTGGCCAACCTTGACCCCGCACCCCCAACCCGTTAGGCCAACGCCAACCCAAATCTGACCGCAGGAGCCCGCCCTTGGCCAATCCCTCTCTCCTCATCCTCGCCGGTGACGGCATCGGCCCCGAAGTCATGGCCGAAGTGAAAAAGCTGATCGCCTGGTTCGACGCCAAGCGCGGCATCAAATTTGACGTGACCGAAGACCTCGTCGGCGGCTGCGCCTACGATAAATCCGGCGTGCCGCTAACCGATGAAACCATGGCCAAGGCTCAGGCTGCCGATGCGGTGCTGCTGGGTGCCGTTGGTGGCCCGAAATACGACAACCTCGATTTTTCGGTGAAACCCGAACGCGGCCTGCTGCGTCTGCGCAAGGAAATGGATCTGTTTTCCAACCTGCGCCCGGCCCAATGCTTTGACGCGCTTGCCGATTTCTCCTCGCTGAAAAAGGAAATCGTCTCGGGCCTTGATATCGTCATCGTCCGCGAACTGACCTCGGGCGTTTATTTTGGCGAACCGCGCGGCATTTTCGTCGAAGGCAACGAACGTGTCGGCATCAACACCCAACGCTATACCGAATCCGAGATTGCCCGCGTCGC
>JBAVTI010000570.1:0-2130 GCA_049696055.1 Paracoccaceae bacterium
CACCGGTCGCCACCACTTCGCCCGCCATAAGGTTCATCGACGGGCTGCCGATAAACTGCGCCACAAATTCGTTCTCGGGCCGCTCATACAGCTCAAGCGGGCTGCCGACCTGGCTGATCCCGCCCCCAGCCAACACCACAATCCGGGTGGCCAGCGTCATCGCCTCTACCTGATCATGCGTCACATAGATCATCGTGCGTTCGGGCATCGCTTCTTTCAACTGCGCAATCTCGATCCGCGTCGCCACCCGCAGGGCGGCATCAAGGTTCGATAACGGCTCGTCGAACAAATACACCTTGGGGTCGCGCACAATGGCGCGGCCAATCGCCACCCGCTGCCTCTGCCCACCCGAAAGCGCCTTGGGCAGACGGTCAAGATAGGGGGTCAACTGCAGGATCTTGGCCGCCTTATCCACCGCCGCGGCAATTGCCGCCGGTGTTTGCTTGGCGATTTTCAGCGCGAACGCCATGTTGTCGCGCACCGTCATATGCGGGTAAAGCGCGTAAGACTGAAACACCATCGCAATGCCACGCTGCGCCGGTGGCACATCATTCACCACGATACCGTCAATCTGCAACTCGCCAGCGGTAATCCGTTCCAGCCCCGCGATCATCCGCAGCAACGTTGATTTTCCGCACCCAGAAGGTCCAACAAAAACAATCAGTTCCCCCTGTTTGATGTCAAGGTTGATGTTGGCAAGAACCTTCACCTCGCCATAGGCTTTTTCGACGTTTGTCAGTTTCAGGTCGGCCATATCATCCCCCCTTCAGATTTTCTTTGCAAGGCAAACACCCCAAGGCCCAAGCCGCACGCGGCCCTCTGCCCCTGGCGTAACGCTGCCCAATTCTGCCCCGATGGGGGCCCATTTTCCCGCAGGCAACGAAACCTCAACCGTGGCGCCGCCCAGATTAACCGCGCACAACAGCGTCTCGTCGCCCACCCGCAAAAACTGCGCGAGGTCACCCTGCGCCTGTAGCCCGGTCATCGCGCCGTCGCGCAACACCGGATGCGCCCGCCGCAGCGCCAGTGCCGCGCGATAGTGCGACAGCATCGACGCGCCATCGCCATCTTGCGCCGCCACCGAAAGCCCCAGATGCGGTGCCGTCACTGGCAGCCAGGGTTTCGGCCCGCTGGTAAACCCACCGGCCCGATTGTCGGTTTCCCAAACCATCGGCGTGCGCGCGCCGTCACGTCCCTTGAACTCGGGCCAGAACTGAATGCCGTAGGGGTCTTGCAGATCTTCAAAGGCAATATCCGCCTCAGGCAACCCCAACTCCTCGCCCTGATACAGGCAAAGCGAGCCGCGAAGGAACATCAAGAGCGTCGTGTAAGCCTTTGCTGCATCAGTATTAAGCCCCCAACGTGTCACATGGCGCACTGTGTCGTGGTTGGAATAAGACCAGCACGGCCAGGCATCGGGTGCGGCATGATCCATCCGCGCGAAAGTCTCCACCAACCCCTGCGCTGTCAGCCGGGTTGGTTGCAGCATCTCGAACGGATAGCACATCTGCACCTTGTCACCGCCGCTGGTATATTCGGCCATAATCTCCAGCCCGCGCTGCGCATCGCCCACCTCACCCACCGCCGCCGCGCCGTAAGGTTCCAGCACCGCACGAAATTTCCGAAGAAATTCAAGGTTTTCCGGCTGGTTCTTATCAAACAGATGCAGCTGGTGATTGTAGGGGTTCACGCTTGGCGCGATGCTGTCGTTGCGCAACGCTTTCGGCAGCGGTGGATTGTCGCGCAAGTATTTGTCGGCAAAATAGAAATTGATGGTGTCCAGTCGAAACCCATCCACCCCGCGCTTTAGCCAGAACCGCGCCACATCCAGCAACGCCTCTTGCACTTCGGGTTCGTGCAAGTTCAGATCCGGTTGCGCGGTCAGAAAGTTGTGCAAATAATACTGCTCGCGCCGCCCATCCCATTCCCAAGCCGAGCCGCCAAAGATCGACAACCAATTATTCGGCGGCGTGCCATCGCCTTTGGGTTCCGCCCAGACATACCAATTCGCTTTTGAATTAGAACGGCTTGCGCGGCTTTCTTGAAACCACGGATGCACGTCGGCGGTATGCGACAACACCAGATCAATCATCACCCGCAGACCCAGATCATGCGCCCGCACCACCAGTG
>JBAVTI010000571.1:0-5316 GCA_049696055.1 Paracoccaceae bacterium
AGACCATGGCGATGATCAGGATTAGTCTGCCAAAACGCATCATTGCACTGCTCGTTTGTTTTCTCTGCGCATAGCCAAAAAAACCAGTCCTGCATAGCCACTATGTCATTCGGGCTGGTCACAGTCAGGTTATTTACGGCTGCCCTTGGGCAAACTGAACCGCGCCACCAGCTCAACATGTGCTGACCAGCGGAACTGATCGACCGCTTGTACCCAATCAAGCACATAACCTGCGGCAAGCAACGCCTTTGCATCGCGGGCAAAGGTGACAGGGTTGCAGGAAACAGCAGCAATCAACGGCACCTTTGATCGCGCAAGGGTGTCAAACTGCGCTTCGGCCCCGGCGCGCGGCGGATCGATTACTACTGCGTCAATGCCTTTGAATTCATCAGGTTCCAGCGGGCGGCGGAATAAATCACGGGTTTCGGTAACGACACGCTTTAACCCCTCGGCATTGCGCCAGCCTTTGTCGAGTGCGGCCACCATTTTGGCATCGCCTTCAACGGCAAGCACCTCGGCCTGTTCGGCCAAGGGCAGGGCAAAGGTGCCTGCACCCGCAAAAAGATCGACGATCTTACGCGCGTCGCCGACCGCTTCACGCACCGTTTGCACCAAAGAGCCTTCGCCCTCTAGCGTGGCCTGCAAAAACGCGCCCGGCGGCGGGGCAACCAATGCGCGGCCAAAGCGTTGCATGGGGGCAATTCGCAAAGCGACAACCTCGTTATCCCAAGTCAGGCGGGGAATGCCAAAGGTTTCGGCCACGCGCGCCAGTTCAAGCCGCAAGGCGCTATCCAGCGGCTTGCCCCCCGTTACCGACACATCTGGGCCTGCAAGGCTACGGGTGACGGTCAAGGTTAGTTCGGCACTGCGCGAGCCACCGGTGACAACAAGCGCCTCAAGCGCCGGGAAAGCCGCGATCAGATCAGGGTGCAGCAGTTGGCAGTTTGGCACCGCCACCAACACGTCAGAGGCGCGGGCATGAAAACCCAGCAGCGCACCGCCTTTGGTGCGTCGTGCGGCAATGGTGGCACGGCGACGGGACCGCGGCGGCGAGGTCACGATGGGGCGCAGTAGCGCGTCGATCCCCTGACCGGCCAAGGCTGAACGCACCACGCCCAGCTTCCAATCCGCCACGAACGCATCAGTGGCGTGTTGCATCAGACACCCACCGCAGGTGCGGGCGTGGACGCAAGGTGCCTTCACACGATCGGGTGACGGCACAAGGATGCGCACATCGGTCAGACGGTCGCCGACCAGCGTTCCTTCAACCTCTTCCCCCGGCAGCATTTGCGAGACGTAAACCTGTCCTGAAGGGCCTTGGGAAATCGCGTCGCCAAGGTGGCCCAACCGTTCAATAACCAGTTTCACTCTGCCGCTTCCTTTTCGTCGACTCCGATGAAGCCACCCGATTGACGGTTCCAGTAACGCGCGTAAAGGCCGTTCTTTGCCAAAAGTGCCGCATGACTACCCATTTCGACAATCCGACCCTGATCCATGACCACAATCCGGTCCATCGCCGCGATGGTGGACAGACGGTGGGCTATGGCAAGCACCGTTTTACCAACCATCACCCGTCCGAGTGCTTCTTGAATGCTGGCTTCGACCTCGGAATCGAGAGCCGAAGTTGCCTCGTCCAGCACCAGAATTGGGGCGTCCTTCAAGAAAGCACGCGCCAGAGCAATCCGCTGGCGCTGCCCACCGGAAAGCTTGACTCCGCGTTCGCCAAGGAAAGCGTCGTAGCCCTTTCGCCCGGTATGATCGACCATCTGCTCGATGAACTCATGCGCCTCGGCCTTTTTTGCCGCGGCAATAATTTCGGCCTCGGTCGCATCGGGACGACCATAAAGAATGTTGTCCCGCGCCGAGCGGTTAAACATCGCCGTTTCTTGCGTGACCATGCCGATCTGGCGGCGCAAGGATTCCTGCGTTACATCGCGCACATCATTGCCATCAATTAAAATCCGGCCCTTTTCGGTATCATAGAGCCGCAAAAGCAATGACACGAGCGAGGATTTCCCCGCCCCCGATGCACCAACAATCCCCAACTTCTCACCAGCTTGAATGGCGAGATCGACGCTTTCTACCCCGCCCCTTTTTCGCCCGTAGGCGAACGAGGCACCGTCAAACGTAATGGCGCCCTTAACGCGCGGCAGGTCGATAGCCCCCGGTTTATCGGCCAAAGTATGGGGGCCGGACAGGGTTTTCATGCCATCTTCAACTTCACCAATCGACGTGTAGATCGACATCAGGGTAAAACTTACCCAGCCCGACATTTGCGCGATCCGCATCGAGATGGCCCCCGCAGCCGCAATTGCCCCTGCCGTTGCGGTGCCTTGTTGCCACAGCCAAACTGTGCCGCCGATCAGCAGCACCGGCAGCAAACCCGCCAGCGCCATCAAGGACAAGCGGAACCACGTCGAGATCACGCCAAATTCGATGGATCTTTCGCGAAATACCTCCATGGATTTCAAAGCGACCTGATCTTCAAACGCAGCATGGGCGAACAGTTTGACGGTTTTGATATTAGTAATGGTATCAACAACCTGCCCCGAAACCATCGCCCGCGCCGCGGCCCGAGCTGCCGAGTTCACCTTTACTCTTGGCAAGAAGAAGCCAATTAGAAACACATAGGCAATTAGCCAACCCGCGAGCGCCATGGCTATTCGCGCGTCGATGGCGATCAAATAGACAACTGACCCAATCACCGAGGCAAGCGCAAATGCGCCGGTGTTGATGACCTCGGTCACCACATCGGTCACCGCCCGCGCTGCCTGCATTTGCTTTTGCGCGATTCGGCCTGCAAAATCGTTGTCAAAAAAAGTGATCGCTTGCCCCAGTGTCCAGCGATGCAGACGCGACAACACCAAGGGCATCACGTTTGGCCCGACGATGATCGAGTTTGACGCAGCCGACGCGCCAAACGCCAAGGGTCGCAAAATCAGGTAGAAAACGACGAAAGACGCCAAAAGCCAAGCATGTTCACTGAAGAACGCGGTCGGTCCGGCGGTCAGCGCCGCATCAATCACCCAACCCAGAATAAGGGCGGACACCACTTCCATTGTACCCGCCAAAGCTGATATCGCCCCGGCGATCCAAAGGTACGGCCAGGCTCCATGCAAGCACCAGCGGAAAAAAGCGCCCAAAATCTGCGGCGGCGGGCCACTTGCGGGGCGAAAAGCGTCAATGACACCGCCGAGTCGCGCCAGCGCTTTCATTCCACGCCCTCCAGTGCTTCGGTGCCAATAAACCCGCCTGATTGGCGTGCCCAGAACCGGGCATAAAGCCCGTTTTGCGCCAGAAGTTCGGCATGACTGCCGACCTCGGCCACCCGACCCTCCTCCAGCACCACGATCCGGTCCATGGCGGCAATTGTGGAAAGTCGGTGTGCGATTGCTATCACCGTCTTTCCCTGCATCAGTCCGTAAAGAGTTTCCTGAATCGCGGCTTCAACCTCACTGTCCAGCGCCGAGGTTGCTTCGTCCAAAATCAAAATCGGTGCGTCCTTCAAGATCACCCGCGCCAAACCGACACGCTGCCTTTGGCCACCAGATAGCTTGACCCCCCGCTCGCCGACATGTGCGTCATAGCCTGTCCGGCCTTCGGGATCGGCAAGCGTCAAGATGAAATCATGTGCCTCAGCCTGAATTGCAGCAGTTACCATTTGCGCGTCCGTCGCGTCAGGGCGACCGTATTTTATGTTTTCACGCACCGACCTGTGCAAAAGGCTGCTGTCTTGCTGCACCATGCCAATTTGGCGGCGCAAAGAATCCTGGGTAACGACCGAGATGTCCTGACCATCAATCAAAATGCGCCCGCCTTCGGTATCGTAGAACCGCAGCATCAATTTGACCAAAGTTGATTTGCCGGCGCCAGACCGCCCCACGACTCCGATTTTTTCGCCCGGCCGAATATTCAAGGTCACACCCTGCAACCCACCCGATCCGCGCCCATAATGGTGCGAAACATTTTCCAACGTGATTTGGCCTTGACGATACTCCAATGGCTTTGCGCCAGTTTTATCAACCAAACCAATCGGGTAGGTAATCGTCTCCATCCCTTCAGCAACAACGCCAAGTGCTTGCACCAAAGAAGTGGTTGCCCACATGATCCAATAGGTCATGTTGTTCAGACGTAGCACTAGCGCTGTTGCAGCAGCCACCGTGCCAACGGTTGCTTGCCCCTGATACCACAGCAAGAACGCCCATCCAGTGACAGCAACAATCAACCCGCCATTCAGCACAGTTAGCGCTACATCCATCTTTGTGACGATACGCATTTCCTTTTGAAACTGGGTCCGGGCAAATTCGATGGCCTCTCTTGCGTAATCAACCTCGTGAGTATGGTCGGCAAACAGCTTTACCGAATGGATGTTGGTGTAGGCATCGACCACCCGCCCTGTTACCGCCGAACGCGCATCAGAACTTGCCTTTGAGGCCGGCCCGGCGCGCCGAAGTGTCCAGCGAACCAGCGCCGCATAAAGTGCAAACCACACCAAAAGCGGAAGCATTAGCCGCGTATCCGCTTCGGCCAACACCAAGGCCGACCCAACCAGCGTGACCGAAGCAAATGCCACCGCGTCAAAGGTCTGGAACACCGCATCCCCTGCGGCAGGCGGGGTTTGCATTATTCGATTGGCGATACGGCCCGCGAAATCACTTTCAAACCATCCGACAGGTTGCCGCAAAACATGATTATGCGCGCGCCAACGGATCATCGTGCCAAAATTTGGCAGGATCGTGTTATGAAGCAAAGCCACGTCCGCGCCGGCCAAGATCGGGCGAATGATCAAAATGCCCAGCGCAACCAGAATGATTTCTGTCCCGTAATCGCGCCAGACAGCTTGCGGATTGCCGACAGCAAGCACGTCCACTATCCGGCCGACATACCAGATCAATGCCACATCCACGATGGCGACTGACACCGACAGCAACCCCGTTACGACGAACACGCCGCGAAACGGCACGATGTATTCCCTCAAAAAGGGCCACATCCGCCGAGGCGGCGTGTCCGTTGGCGTGTAAGGGCCATAGGGATCAACGAGGTTTTCGAAGAAACGGAACACGGGGGAATGCCTTTTGCAGGTCGGACACTAGATATAGCCCAAAACGCCGGGAAGGAAAACCGCAGCTCAGGAAAGAAGCTGCGCCCGCGTTAGCGAAAACCCCGAAGCGATCCACTGCCTTTCCAATTCCCGCAGCCTTTGCCCTAAGGCTGGACCGCGCAACGCGGGCATCAAGTCTGCTGCAGAAACCGGAAAAACCGTCTCATTGCCGCGCTTGATTTCTGACTGCCAGTTCGCCGGAAGCGGGGTTTCCA
>JBAVTI010000572.1:0-3667 GCA_049696055.1 Paracoccaceae bacterium
TGAACCGCAAATCAATCAGCGGATTCGCCAGCGCGGTCTCAATTAGATACTCCTCAACGTAATACTGCTGCAAATTCACGAAAGCTGGCATTTTATGTCCGGCCTCAGGAAGTAAATCAAAGTTGAATACTTCAACATCGCGATGAAATGTCCGCCCCACCTTCCATGTAATGCCTTTTGTGACTGATCGTTCGCCCACACCGAGGCGGTCAAAAATTTCCAATGACCGTTTTGACCAGCAAATCGCCCGCGACCCCACGGACACCACGTTGTTGTCGTCCAAAACCACCGAAGCCACGCCATATCCCGCCAGGTCAATCGCCAGCGCCAGCCCAATCGGCCCCGCGCCGACGATCACCACCTTGTGGCGTGGCTCGGCCCCGGTCAGTCCGGGGGGTGCCACGTATGGGTAGGGTTTGTATACGTAAGCCATCGCTATCCCTGCAATGCCGCCCACATGTCGCGGTCACGTTCTGCCGTCCACACCCGCGGCGTTTCAATCCCGCGCGCTTCGTCAAAGGCCCGTGCTACGTTGAACGGCAGGCAATGTTCATAAATCGCGTAATTACCGAACTTTTGGTCACAAACCGTCCGGCACGCATCCCAAGCTTCTTTCAGGCTACCACCCCGGGCCGCCACTTTCGCCACCGGGCGATAGGTGCTTTCCACAAAGTCCGCCGTGTTCGCGATCGCCTTTGCCACCATGTCGCGCCCGATCAGCGCATCGCCGCGCCCTGGCGCAATTGCCACCGGATCAAAATCCGCAATATTCAAAAGCGTGTCGCCCCAGTCGGCAAAATGCCCGTCGCCGCAGTAACAGGCCGAGTGGTATTCGACGATATCGCCGGTAAACATCACCTCGGCATCCGGCAGCCAAACCACCGCATCCCCGGCAGTATGCGCGCGCCCCAGATGCATGATGTCGACCCGTCGCTTGCCCAGATACACTGTCATGCTGTCCGAAAATGTCGTCGTCGGAAAGGTCAGCCCTGGTATTTCTTCATGTCCCTCAAACAGTCGGGGAAAGCGACCAAACTCGCTTGCCCAATCCTCGGCGCCCCGCTCCATCACCATGCCGCGCGCCGCGTCGGACATAATAATTTCTCTGGCTCCATATGCACTTGCGCCCAATACCCGCACAGCGTGGTAGTGCGTCAGCACCAGATGCGAGATCGGCTTTTCCGTCACTGATCGGATGCAGTCCACCACTTTACGTGCCAGCCGTGGCGTTGCCTGCGCTTCGATTACCATCACGCTATCGTCGCCGATGATCACCCCGGAATTCGGGTCGCCCTCGGCAGTAAACGCGTAAACGCCCTCGCCAACCTCAACGAAACTTGTCTTTTTTTCTGTCAGATCGCCCTGAGATGCGAATGCCTTAGCCATGAAATTTCCCCCTAAACCCTTTGACGCGCGTCGCGCGATGTGATTCCAATTGTACATGACCAGAGCCAAACCATACTTGATCACCGCCGCCATTATCCTCGCAGCCGCCGCATATCTTCTGTGGATTGGCCGCGAGCCGATTTGCAAATGCGGTTACATAAAGCTGTGGCACGGCGAAATCGTCAGCTCTGAAAACTCGCAGCATATTTCCGATTGGTATACGCCGTCGCATCTGTTGCACGGCCTGCTGTTTTACGCGGGCCTTTGGTTGGTAGCGCGCAATCTTGCCTTCGGTTGGCGTCTTGCCATCGCCACGCTGATCGAATCCGCTTGGGAGATTCTCGAGAACTCTGACTTCATCATCGAGCGGTACCGCGCCGTCACCATCTCGCTCGACTACTTCGGCGACAGCGTCCTGAACACGGTTTGCGATATTCTGGCCATGGTTGCAGGCTTTTATCTGGCCAAGGTGATCCCGGTTTGGGCCTCGGTGGCCATCGTCATCGGCTTCGAGGCGCTTACCATATATCTGATAAGGGATGGCCTCGCACTCAACATATTGATGCTTCTGTACCCGCTCGACGCTGTGCGCGCCTGGCAAGGCGGTCTCTGACGTCATCGCCCCGCCCCGATCGGGTCTTTGTGGGCCGCAATTACCCGGCCCGTGCATTCGCCAAATCCGATTCGATATCCTTCGCCAATTGCCGCCCCCCGCAGCGTCACAGTATCGCCATCCTCAATGAAACTACGTACCTCGCCGCCAATCAGCGTCAGTGGTTCCTTGCCGCCCCAAGACAGTTCCAACAGGCTGCCACGCGCCGACTTATCCGGTCCGGAGATTGTACCAGACCCCAGCAGATCCCCCGCATTCATCGGGCAGCCCGACGTCGTATGGTGGCAAAGTTGTTGCGGCGCAGAATAGTACATTTCGCTGTAATTGGTGCGTGAAAGCACCGTCTCGAAACCGTCGCGGGGTGTCAATCCAACCTCAAGTGCGATGTCGTAAAGCATCGGCGCAGGCTCCACCAAATACGCGAGCAGCGGCACGTCGCGCGCCGGCGTTTCTACCCGAAATGGTTCCAAAGCGGCCTTCATCACGATCCAAGGGCTGATCGTCGTCGCCGTCGCCTTGGCCTGAAAAGGCCCCAGAGGCTGGTATTCCCACGCCTGAATATCCCTTGCCGACCAATCGTTTAGCAGCACATAGCCAAAGATCATTGCATCGGCATCCGCCACCGAGACCATGCCTTCCGAGGCACGACCGATGATCGCAGCCATCTCTAGTTCAAAGTCAAACCGTTTGCTGGGTGCAAAGAATGGGGCAGGGGCATCGGCGGGCTTTAATTGCCCCCAAGGCCGCCGCACGTCGGTGCCAGATACCACAACACTCGATGCCCGCCCGTTATAGCCAATTGGCAGATGCAGCCAGTTCGGCGGCAACGCATTTGCCGGATCGCGGAACATCGACCCTACGTTGAAGGCATGGTTCCGACCTGCATAGAAATCGGTATATTCCGACACCAGAAACGGCATATGCATTACCACATCTGCCTGTCGCACCAGATGATTTTCGGCCACAATCTGCTTTGGTGAACCTTCGTTCAGGAATTCGGCGACAAGCTTGCGAAACTCGGCCCAAGCATCGGGGCCTAGTTCCATCAGCTCGTTCCAGAACGGCACGTCAAACACCGGGTTCTCGCCCAATGTCAACAACCCCTCAGCCTCCAACCCCGAAACATCCAGAATGAAATCGCCTATCGCCACACCACAGCGGGCCTCTTCATCGTCAATCGAAAACACCCCCAGCGCCAGGTTATTCAATGGAAAATCCGTGGTCGCGGCATTTGCACTTTCCACCCAGCTTTTCATCAAACTCACAGCGCAATCTCCATCCCGTCATGGCCCAAAGTTACGGGCCCATTCCATACGCTTGCCGCTCTGGCATACCAATCGGCTGCCGTAAATCGGGCGTCATCCACCGGGATCAGGTGGTTTAGCACCAGCCGTCCCACCCCCGCTGCCCGTGCGATACGGGCCGCATCATCCACCACCGTATGCGCCGCGTGCAAATGCGCCCGCAGTTTTTCACCAAGGCCGGTTTTTGCCACGATCAAGTCAATTCCTTCGGGCAACATGGCTTCATGTACCAGCACGTCTGATCCCGCCGCAAATTCTGCCAAGGGCGGAAAATACGCTGTATCCCCCGACATCGTCACGCTTTTTTCTCCGTCAAACCGTAACGCAAAGCAATTCTCCAGCGGCGGATGCGGCACCCTTAAGG
>JBAVTI010000573.1:0-3316 GCA_049696055.1 Paracoccaceae bacterium
GCGACGCGCGGGTTCTGCGTGGGGCATGTTGGGCCGGAAGCGGCGCATGGCGGGCCGATTGCCCTATTGCGCGATGGCGACATGATCACGCTGAACGCGCTGACCGGCGAGCTGTCGGTGGCGCTGAGCGATGCGGAGTTGGCGGCGCGCAAGGCCGAATGGAAAGGCCCGCGCGAGACGCAATATTCCACGGGTGCGCTGTGGAAATACGCCAAGCTGGTGGGCGGGGCGCGGCTTGGGGCGGTGACGCATCCGGGCGCGAAAGTGGAACGCCATGTTTATATGGACCAATAAGCGGTCTTTGGTCGCTGCGGTTCTGTGCCTGCCGCTGGTGGCTGCCTGTGTGCCGACAGAAGCGACGTCGGTCGCACCGGCAGGCAAGCAGGTGCGGGTGCAACCGGTGCTGGGTGGGGCGGTCAAGGTGGCTGCCCCTGCCGGGTATTGTGTCGAGCCAAGTGCGGTTCTGGAGCGGGCGGATTCTGCGATTGTGCTGATCGGGCGCTGTACCGGGGGGCCGGGGCAACCGCGCGCGCCGGCAATTTTGACCGTGGCGGTGGGCGAGACCAACTCGGGGATCGGGGTCTCGGGGTCGGGGCCAGCATTGGCCGCGTTTTTCAGATCGCCCCCCGGCCGGGAAGCGTTAAGCCGATCGGGGCGGGCAAAATCGGTGACGGTGCTGGAAGCCGTTGGCGCGGGCGAGGCGTTTTTGATCCGCTGGGCGGATGCCAGCCCAAGTCAGGACAAAGCGGCGCAGGCTGAAAGCTGGCGCGCGGTACTGTCGCTCGGCGGGCGGTTGGTGACGCTGACGGTGACCGGAACCGCCGCAGATCCGCTGGATCGTGACACTGGGCGGGCCTTGCTGGACCGTTTTGTGGCGGCAATGAAGGCGGGTAACCGCTGATCCAAGGGCTGACGTCGCGTCAAATCAATAGCGTATGGGAAACTTAGTTCACTGTGCGGCGCAATGTGGGGTGGAGTCTTTACTTTTTTGCGGCAATAAAGAATCGTTTCCATGCATGCAACAATAGGCATGGTTTGTTTCCATAGACGGGCACCAAATAGCGGACAATGGCACAGAAATTAGACAGCCTTATGGACCGGCTTTTGCATCGGCGCTTTTTGCGCCGTTGGGGGCGTTTGGCCGATGTGGCGGGGTCTTTGGATCTTGAATCGCTGCGTGATCTGCGCGGGCGGGCACGGCAGGTGCGGCGGCAGTTGGATCGGGTAATCCACGAGTCCGAACATCGGCTGGCATTGCCGGTGATCGGGTCGAACGCTATCCGCAAGCCGATCGGGGCGGATTGGGTTTGGCGACCCGACCTGTGGAAAGGCCAGATTGCGGTGCCGGGGATGTCGACGGTGCCGGGCAAAGCGCAGGTTTGCGACGGGGCGACAGTGTTTCATGATTGCCGCCGGTCTGAATTGACGGTGCGGCAGATCCGTAACGGGCGCGAGACGGATCTGGCGCCGTTTGGCTTTCGGATGGATGTGTTCCGGTTTGACGGCTCGTTTCTGTCGCTGGTGGTGGACTTGCCGGAAGAGGCGACTCAAGGGCTGAAGCTGAAGCATCTGGTGCGGTTGGATGCCATTGTGGAAATGGAAAAACCGCTGGAGATTTTCGCGCGGTTGAACATCAAACACGGGCCGAATGTCGAACAGATTGTGCGAGAGCTGCCGTTGAACACCGAAGAGGTGATGGTGGAATTTGACCTTGCCTATACCAAGGTGAATGAAAAGCGCGTGGAACGGATGTGGGTGGACCTGATCTTTGAAGGGCCGGAAATGAACCAGATCATTTTGCGCGACGTGACGTTCAGCCGCCGACCCCGAGCGGATCTGTGAGGGATATGGAATGAACGACATGCGGTTGACCAAGACGCGTATCCGGGCCGGAGTTTGGGAAGGCGTGCTAAGCGGCACGGAAGGCAAACCTGGGCTGGAGGTGTTGCACCTTGGGGCCAAGTTGCCCGGCGTGGTGGTGGCCGAAATTGAGGGTCGGCCCGGCGATTGGGGTGTGCGGGTACCGATTCCGGCGGAAGTGCTGAGTGAAGGGGTGCAAACCTTTTTGATCCGCGAGATTGGGTCCGAGGTGACGCTGGCGCATTTTACGGTGATTACCGGCGTGGCGATGGAAGACGATATGCGCGCGGAAGTGGATTTGCTGCGCGCCGAGCTGGATATGCTGAAGCGGGCATTCCGGCGGCATTGTCTGGAGACGGCTGGCTAAGCCGTTCCGTGACTGAGAAAAACTCTTGAAGAAAGAATTTTCGGGGGGCTGTCTGCCCCTCGCGCCTTCGACCGGAAGGCTTGCCCCCGAGGATATTTGTACCAAAGAGAATAGGGCAGTGACGCCGCGTTGGGCGTGACAGCTTGCGCATGTAAGGGCATCTTGGCGCGAACAGGGAGGTTTTGCATGACCCATTATCCGCATCTTCTGACACCGCTTGATCTGGGGTTTGTGACCCTGCCCAACCGGGTGCTGATGGGGTCTATGCACACGGGTCTGGAGGAGTTGGGTGATTGGAACCGGGTAGCAGAGTTCTATGCTGCCCGCGCGCGGGGTGGCGTGGCGCTGATGGTGACCGGGGGAATGGCCCCGAACCGCGAGGGCGGGGTATTTCCGGGGGCGGCGGGGCTGTTCACGGCGGCGGATGTGGCCAATCACCGGCAAGTGACTGCGCGCGTGCAGGATGCGGGGGGGCGGATCGCGATGCAGGTTTTGCATGCCGGGCGCTATGCTTATGGCAAGGAATGTGTGTCGGCGAGTGCGGTGAAAAGCCCGATTTCGCCGTTTGTGCCGGTGGCGTTGGATGCGGCGGGGATTGAGAAGCAGATCGCGGATATGGTGACGGCTGCGGTTCGGGCGCAGGAGGCTGGGTATGATGGCGTCGAGATCATGGGGTCGGAGGGGTATTTTCTGAACCAGTTTCTGGTGCGGCATGTGAACCGGCGGACCGATGACTGGGGCGGCGCATACGCCAACCGGATGCGGTTGCCGGTCGAAGTGGTGCGGCGGGTGCGGGCGGCGGTGGGTGCGGATTTCATCGTGATTTTCCGGATCAGTCTGATTGATCTGGTGGAGGACGGCAGTTCCTGGGACGAAGTGGTGCTGTTGGCGCAGGCCGTTGAGGCGGCGGGGGCGACGCTGTTGAATACCGGGATCGGCTGGCATGAGGCCCGTGTGCCGACGATTGCAACAAGCGTGCCGCGGGCGGCGTTTGCGCATTTGACGGGGCGGTTGCGGAGCGTGGTTTCGGTGCCGGTGATTGCGTCGAACAGGATCAATGCGCCGGAGGTCGGCGAGCGGGTTTTGTCG
>JBAVTI010000574.1:0-1670 GCA_049696055.1 Paracoccaceae bacterium
ACACCATATCGCCAAGCCCCGGCCCCAGATCGCGCAGCGCAAGCGCCACCCGGTCGCGCGCCGCACGCGGGCCTTCCGCGCCGCCCGCATCGCCGCGAAACCCACCACGGTCGCCACCGGTCAAGAACCGATCCCAGTTCTGCGCCACCCGAGGCCCCATCTGCGCCAACTCGAAATCCTCGCGCAACCGCTCTGCCGCCTCAACCAATTCGGCCTCCAGAAACAGCTTGCCATCCTTGTCGCGCCGCCGCCCCAAAACCGCCACCGGGCTTTCCGCCACGTTATAGCGCACCCGGCGTGGCCCATCCTCGCCCGCCACATCGCGCTCGCCCCATTCGCGGTGCTGCGCACCAAACGCAGCCCCCGCCTCGTGCATACCGCCCATACCGCTCATGCTGCCGCGCGCCCGATCCTCGTCATCAATCATCCGCTTCAACGCTGCCCGCCCGACACTGGTAATCTCATAGGTCGCAATTCGCCCGGCCTTGCGGCAGGTGATCCAGTCCTTCAACGCAAAAGCCTGCGCCGCCTGTCGGTCCACCACTGCCGTTTGCATCATCCGCCCGTCGCTGGCCTCGCGCAGCACCGCCGCCTTTTCCATATCCGGCGCAATTGCCAGCACAGCCCCCGGTTCGGCCATCCGGCGCAACACCCGGCGGGCTTCCCGCGCAATAGAGGCATCGTCCATCACCAGATTGGCCGTTTGTTGCGCAGGTTGCATTTGAACTGTCATGTCGGGGGCGTCCTTTTTGGCTGGGTCAATAGTCTTGGCACCTTGCACGCGCGCCAGAACCTGCAACGCTTCGTCCACAAGCGGATCGTCGCGGCGGTTTTCATAGCGACGCACTTGGCGCATCACGGTCGACGGGTGGCACCCTTCGCGCCGGGCAAGGGCCCGCAGACTCAGGCCCTCCTCGGTATGATCAAGGTAAAGCCGCACCGCCTCGGGTAGCCATGCGGGTAAGGTAAGGTCGGCACTTAGATTGGATATCATCGTTTCGTCCCGTGCGGCCCCCGAGGGTCGTTTTGTCCAGCCTTGGACAAATGCAACCGTGGGTGGATTTGGTTACCTGATCGTTAACAAATGAGCTTTTGCCGATAATTGTTTCTAAAACCTAAACAAATGAGAAACCTCCGCACGCTGCCCAAATTGGAAATGCAACGCTTGGTTGCGCCGATGCAATGTACATCCAGCCAAAACTGGAGGACCACCATGACTGATTTCCGTAGCCTGCTTGCAGACCTCAAACGCCCGCGCCTGCTGATCCGTGCGGCACGCTTTGGCATGAGCGACTACCGCCGTGACCGCGATTTAAAGCGTTTGATCGACACAAATGCCCCCGCTTCGCCCGAAATCTCGCTTCCCCGGCTGTTTTCCGAGGAAGAGCGGCTAGAGACCACCCGCCGTGCTGGCGACGCCAGTTATTCGTTTTGCCGCCATATAGAGGTGCTGATCGCCCTATTGTCCGAGACCCGTCTGCTGCCCCGCGACGCCCGCGTCTGATGCCAAAAGGGGCCGCATCGCTGCGGCCCCTTTGTTTCCCATTCCGAGTCAATCATTGTTTCCGATCTGGAAACCTTAAATGAACGCATCCGGCTCGGCAGCCTTCTTGCGCGCCACATAGTCGTGCAATGCATCCGAAACCGCGATGTCCAGCTCGGGTTGCTGG
>JBAVTI010000575.1:0-1963 GCA_049696055.1 Paracoccaceae bacterium
AGCCACGGGCGTGATCGCTATCGTCGTGTAGTCTGTGCTGTTCTGGCCGCGCAAAAGGGCGACCACAGGGATGTTTGGCAGGGAACAGAGCCGTCATGCGCAGGCCCCCCGGAAAATCCACTCGGCCTCGGCGAAATCGCCGATGGCTGTCGGGTTGAAACGGCGGCCTTGGGATGTGCAGGCGGCGGCAGCCACGTCTTTGGCAAGCTTGCCTTCAAAGGTCTCGAACGGCTCGCCTGCGGGGCGCACGCGGATGGTAGCCCCCTGCACCGGAACCGCCCCTGCGGCTGTTATCGCCTCGCCTGCGGGGCCGGGGGCGATTTTGGCAATATAGGTGGCATTGTTGAAATCAACAGGAAACTCAATGGCTTGCCCCACAGGTGCGGACACCTGCGTTGCGGGTGCGCAGGCCGAAAGAGCCGCCGCTGCCACCATGCCTATGATGCCCGATGCACGCATTACTCGGCCGCCATCGCGCCCATGCGGCCCGATTTTTTCGCCTTGATGCGGTCTTCGATTTCCTCGCGGAAGTGGCGCACCAGACCTTGGATCGGCCAAGCCGCCGCGTCGCCAAGGGCGCAGATGGTGTGGCCTTCGACCTGTTTGGTAACCGACAGCAGCATGTCAATCTCTTCGATTTCCGCCTCGCCGCGCACCAGACGGTCCATCACCCGCATCATCCAGCCGGTGCCTTCGCGGCAGGGGGTGCATTGGCCGCAGGACTCGTGCTTGTAGAACTTTGACAACCGCCAGATCGCTTTGATCACATCGGTGCTTTGGTCCATCACGATGACCGCTGCTGTGCCAAGTCCAGAGCGCTGTTCGCGCAGCCAGTCAAAATCCATGATCGCGTCTTCGCATTGCGCGGCGTTCAGCATGGGGACGGACGAGCCGCCGGGGATAACGGCCTTGATGTTTTTCCAGCCACCGCGCACGCCGCCACAGTGGCGATCAAGCAATTCTTTCAGCGGGATCGACATCGCCTCTTCGACGACGCAAGGATTGTTGACGTGGCCCGAGATGCCGAACAGCTTGGTGCCCGCGTTGTTGGGGCGGCCAAAACCGGCAAACCAGCCCGCACCACGGCGCAGGATGGTGGGCACGACGGCGATGGATTCGACGTTGTTCACGGTTGTCGGGCAGCCGTACAGGCCCGATCCTGCCGGGAACGGCGGCTTCATCCGGGGCATGCCTTTTTTGCCCTCAAGGCTTTCCAGAAGGGCGGTTTCTTCGCCACAAATATAGGCCCCTGCCCCGTGGTGCAGGTAAAGCTCGTAGTCATAGCCCGATCCGCAGGCGTTTTTACCCAGATAGCCCGCGTCATAGGCCTCGTCGATCGCGGCTTGCAGCGCTTCTTTTTCACGGATGTATTCGCCGCGAATGTAGATGTAGCCCGCCTGCGCGCCCATCGCAAAACCGGCGATCAGGCAGCCCTCGACAAGCGTGTGGGGGTCGTGGCGCATGATCTCGCGGTCTTTGCAGGTGCCGGGTTCGGACTCGTCGGCGTTGACCACCAGATAGCACGGGCGGCCATCGGAAACCTTGGGCATGAACGACCATTTCAGCCCGGTGGGAAAGACCGCACCACCACGGCCGCGCAGACCCGACGCCTTGACCTGTTCGACAAGCCAATCGCGCCCCTGGGCCAGAAGGCCCGCCGTGCCATCCCAATGGCCGCGCGCCTTTGCACCCGCCAAGGAACGGTCGTGCATCCCGTAGAGGTTGGTGAAGATCCGGTCTTGATCTTTCAGCATGTCTTACCCTCAGTTGCCCGGACGGTTGGCTTTTTGCCGCCGCCAGAGTCGAAAAGTTACAACCAGCGCCCAGAAGAACGCGGCGAGTGCGGCCAGATCGAACAGATAGGCATAGCGGGTTTCCCAGCCGTAGGTGCCACCCGCCCATTGCGCGCCGAGCCATATCCCCATGGTTGCGACAAGCACAATCGCCACAAGCCGCGCTTGGC
>JBAVTI010000576.1:0-3331 GCA_049696055.1 Paracoccaceae bacterium
TACCCAAGCCATTCAGGTGAAACTGGATGAATTGATCCGGGTCACCCAAGGCGCGCATAATGCGCTGCTTGATCTCGAAGAACTGGGCGAAGAACAGCTCGATCTGTTCCGTGCCAAATACGAGGCATTGGCAGGCGAGGCCCGCACGATGCTGGAAGCAGGGCAAAAGGACACCGGGATCCCAGAGGCCTGACTATTTCTTCTGTTCTCAAATATCCCCCGCGGAGCGTTCCGGCACCACGGGCCCACCCACGTTGGCAAACCTGATCCCGCGCCAAGAGCGGGGGCTCGATGCCCACGGACTTGGCACCCTGATCAGGCCGCATCGGTTCAGACCACGCCTTTGGTGATCCGGTTGATATGGCCCATCTTGCGGCCCGGACGGGCTTCGGTTTTGCCATAAAGGTGGATGGCGGTGGCCTTTTCGCGGGCAAGGGCTGGCACCCGCAGCACATCGTCGCCAATCAGGTTTTCCATTGTCACATCGGCATGGCGCGCGCCGTCGCCCAAGGGCCAGCCCGCCACGGCGCGGATGTGTTGTTCGAACTGATCGACCACACAGCCATTTTGCGTCCAATGACCGGAATTATGCACCCGTGGCGCGATTTCGTTGACCAGCAATCCGGTCTTGGTCACAAAAATCTCGACCCCCATCACGCCTACATAATCCAATGCGTTCAGGATGCGGGCGGCCAGCAGAATCGCATCGGTGCGTTGGCTGGGCGATAGCCGGGCGGGGATGGTGGTGGTGTGCAAGATACCGGAAAGATGTACATTTTCGCCGGGATCATAGCACGCAACCGAGCCGTCGAGGCCGCGGGCGGCAATCACCGACACTTCGTGCGAAAAGTCGATAAAACCTTCCAGAACGCAATCTGCCCCCTGCATGCTTGCCAGTGCGTCGGGGGCGTCAGCGGCCGATTTCAGGCGGATCTGGCCTTTGCCGTCATAACCCAGTCGGGTGGTTTTCAGGATCGACGGCGTGCCGATTTTGGCCACGGCAGCCTGCATTTCGGTCTGCGACACAACGCCAGCATAGGGGGCGGTGGTCAGGCCCAGGCTGGTGAGGAAATCTTTCTCCAGCATCCGGTCTTGCGCAATCGCCAGGGCGCGGCGGTTCGGGCGGATCGGCCTTGCCGCCTCTAGCAAATCCAGCGCTGCCGTCGGGATGTTTTCAAATTCATAGGTGATGACGTCGACGCTGCGCGCAAAGGCGGCAAGGGCGGCGGCGTCGTCATAGGGCGCGGTGGTCACCGAATGGGCCACATCGGCGGCCGGCGGATTGGGCATCGGCTCATAGATATGGGTGCGAAAGCCAAGGCGAGAGGCAGCGACCGACAGCATCCGGCCCAGCTGCCCACCGCCCAGAATGCCGATCGTACTGCCGGGGATCAGGGCATCAGTCATCGCGCGGCTCCTGCGGGATCGAGGCGGAGAGGGCATCGCGCCACGCATCCAGCCGGGCGGCGAGGGCGGGATCGGACAGCGCAAGAATACCTGCGGCCATCAGGCCCGCGTTGGCCGCCCCTGCAGCACCGATCGCCATCGTGGCAACCGGATAGCCCTTTGGCATCTGCACGATGGAATAAAGGCTGTCGACCCCGGATAGCGCCTTGGTTTGCACCGGAACGCCAACCACGGGAATGCGGGTTTTCGAGGCCATCATGCCGGGCAGATGGGCGGCACCCCCTGCGCCTGCGATGATGACTTTCAGCCCGCGCCCGACGGCGGTCTTGCCGTAATCCCACAGCCGGTCCGGGGTGCGGTGGGCCGAGACGATCTTTGCCTCCCACGACACGCCCAACTCGTCGAGGATCAGCGATGCCTCTTTCATGGTGGGCCAATCGGACTGGCTGCCCATGATAATTCCGACGTCTACGGCCATATGATGCCCCATTTGCGCCCGTTTGGTGGGTTGGCGCGCACTATAGCGGCGTCGGGGGTGGGGGCAATGGGCGGTTGCGCCAAGAACCAGCGAATGCCTCCGGCGGGGATATTTTCGCCAATAAGAAATCGCAAGGCCGGGGGGCGGGGTTCAAGCGATGATGTCGGGGATCAGTTTGTCTTCAAGTTTGACGATCTGATCTTTCAGCGCCAGCTTTTGCTTTTTCAGCCGCCGCAGGGTCAGCGGATCGGGGCGGCCTGCGGTTTCAAGCACATGAACCGCCTCGTCCAGATCACGATGCTCGCGGCGCAGCACATTAAGCCGGATTCGGAGCATCTCTTCGAGGTTTAGTTCCATGGGAGCGTTCATTTGGCCGCTTCTTGCTTGAGTCGGTACTATCAGTGCATGGAAATATAGCGATTTTCCGCGATTGCGGGAAGAAATCTGCAGGGGATTTGGTGAAATCCGGCATTGGGGTGGGGGCTTGCGCCGGGCGGTGTTGGCCCCCATATTTCAAACAGCCGGGTGCCCAAGGTTGGGGCTTGGCGGTCAATGTCGCTTAACCCAAGGGCATGTCGGATGACGAAGATCAGTTTCGGGGCGCACCCATACCTTTTGGGGTTCGAACAGCTTGAACGGCTGGTTGAACGCACATCAAAAGGCACGGATGGTTATCCGCCTTTCAACATCGAAGCGGTGGCGGAAAATGCCTATCGCATCACGCTGGCTGTCGCGGGGTTCCGCGAGGAAGATATCGCCATCACGGTGGAAGACCGGCAATTGGTGATCCGGGGCCGTCAGGCCGAGGATGAAGTCGAGCGGGTTTTCCTGCACCGTGGCATCGCCGGGCGGGCGTTTCAGCGCAGTTTTGTGCTTGCCGAGGGCGTCGAGGTCGCCGGGGCCAGCATGGAACATGGGTTATTGCACATCGATTTGCGCCGGGCGGTGCAAAACACCGTGGTGCAGACCATCAAGATCACGTCAGGCCAGACCTAGGAGGCGATACCATGAATACCAAATATGAGAATTTTCCCGGCGCGCTTGCCAATGGCAACGAGCGGATTGTCTATGTCCGGGCTGTCGCCGTGGCCGATCTGCCCGATGAGATCCGCGAGCAGGCGGCGGGGATCGAGGTGCTTTATGCCGTGCATCGCCCGGACGGCGAGCGGCTTGCGCTGGTCAAGGACCGCGGCATGGCGTTCGCACTTGCCCGGCAGAACGATCTGGCACCGGTAAACGTGCACTAAGCCCGCTAACGGTGGCGTGCGGTTTTGCTACCGGCAGTCTGAAATGCAAACACCGCCCCGGATGATGGGGCGGTGTTTTTTTGCAGGCGACCCCGGATCAGGCTTTGATCAGGCCCAGCGATTCCAGCTTAAGGATCACTTGGTGGGCGCAGTTGTCCACTTCAAGGTTTTCCGTCTCAACCACCAGTTCGGCGGTAGT
>JBAVTI010000577.1:0-1979 GCA_049696055.1 Paracoccaceae bacterium
GACCCAACGGGCAGCGGCCTTTTGATTTGGAGCGGGCGAAGGGATTCGAACCCTCGACCCTAACCTTGGCAAGGTTATGCTCTACCCCTGAGCTACGCCCGCACTCCGTGGCGGTTCACTAGCGCATGTTTGCAGGCAGGGCAAGCAGCTTTGCAGGGGAATTGCAGCGGATGTCAGACCCTGCGCACCAAACGAAAAAGGCGCCCCGCAAAGGACGCCTTTTTTCCGTTTGATCCAGTTGGAGCGGGCGAAGGGATTCGAACCCTCGACCCTAACCTTGGCAAGGTTATGCTCTACCCCTGAGCTACGCCCGCACCGTCTGGACAGGGGGTGATCTATAAAGTCATGGCCGGGCTTGCAAGGGGGAAAGCGGCAGCAGCGCGAAAATCTTTGGGACAGTGGCGATTGACGGCGGCAGAGCAATCCGATTGCCCCGCCGCCGGTCTTGCCCGACTGCCGTCTTGATTGGTCTAGTCTTCCAGTTCGATCAGCAAATCCTTGGCGTCGATCTGGCTACCCGCCGCCACATGCAGCGCCTTGACGGTGGCGTTGCGGTCGGCGTGGATGCCGGTTTCCATCTTCATCGCCTCGATGGTCAACAGCATATCGCCGGCATGCACCTTTTGCCCCACCACCACGGCAACCGATGCAATCGAGCCCGGCATCGGCGCGCCGATATGGGCGGGGTTGCCTTCTTGCGCCTTGGGTTTGGCGGCGGTTTTCGCCTTGATCGCCCGGTTCGGCACCCGGATCACGCGGGGCTGACCGTTCAATTCGAAGAACACCTTGGCATCGCCGTCTTCGGTGGTTTCACCGACGGCTTGCAGTCTGATCTCCAGCGTCTTGCCGGGGTCGATCTCGGCGGTGATCTCATCGCCGGGTTCCATGCCGTAGAAAAAGGTCTTGGTCGGCAGGGTGCGCACCGGGCCGTAAGTGCGGTGGCGGTTGCGGTAATCGGTGAACACCTTTGGATACATCAAAAAGCCGTTCAGATCTTCGTCGTCGATGGTTTCATCTTCGGCATCGTCGAGGCCCAGCCGCAGATCGCGGATCAGCTTTTCGCGGGTGGCCTCCAGATCGACACTGGCCAGATGCGCGCCGGGGCGGGCGGTGGAGGGCGCGTCACCTTTCAGCACCTTTTTCTGGATACCCGCAGGCCAGCCGCCATGCGGTTGCCCCAGATTGCCTTTCAACATGTCGATCACCGAATCCGGGAATGCCACATCAACGCCGGGATCTTCGACCTGCGCGCGGCTAAGGTTCTGCGCCACCATCATCAGCGCCATATCGCCCACCACCTTGGAGCTGGGCGTGACCTTGACGATATCGCCGAACATCTGGTTGGCATCGGCATAGGCCTGCGCCACCTCGTGCCAGCGGTCTTCCAGCCCCAGACTGCGGGCCTGGGCTTTCAGGTTGGTGAACTGACCACCCGGCATCTCGTGCAGGTAAACCTCGGAGGCCGGGGCGGGAATGCCGGATTCAAAGGCCGCATATTGGCCGCGCACCGCCTCCCAATAGTTAGAGATCCGGCGGATCGCGGTGATATCCAGACCGGTATCGCGGTCGGTATGGCGCAGGGCCTCGACGATCGACCCAAGGCACGGCTGCGAGGTGCCGCCCGAAAACGCATCCATCGCCGCATCAACCGCATCGACGCCCGCATCACAGGCGGCAAGAATGGTGCCTGCCGCGATACCACTGGTGTCATGGGTGTGAAAATGGATCGGCAGGCCAACCTCGTCTTTCAGCGCCTTGACCAGCACCCGGGCTGCGGCAGGCTTCAACAGCCCCGCCATATCCTTTAATCCCAGCACATGCGCGCCAGCCGATTTCAGATCTTTGCCCATGGAAACATAGTAGTGCAGGTCATACTTCGCGCGGTTCGGGTCCAGAATGTCGCCGGTATAGCAGATCGAGCCCTCGCAGACCTTGTTTGCCTCGATAACCGCATCCATCGCCACCCGCATATTATCGAC
>JBAVTI010000578.1:0-6994 GCA_049696055.1 Paracoccaceae bacterium
CATACATATAGGCCGCCGCAAGATCGCCCGAAAGCATCGGCCCCACCGCCTCATCGGCGTTCAGGTTCACCCATTCGACATCGGCGGGGGCAATGCCTTGGCTATCAAGCCACACCCCCATCAAAAGCTGGCCGATATAGGCCTGCGGGGCGGCAACCTTCTTGCCCTTCAGATCTGCCACCGTCTGATCAGGGGCCAAAATGATATGATCCACCCCGAAGGACGGGTTCAGGTAGGCGACGTTCACCACGTCCAATCCGCTGTCCACCGCCACGGGGATGTAATCAGCGGTGCAGCCATAAACGTCGATCTGCCCGGCTGCCAGCGCCGCATGGCCGCCCACCGGATCCTCAAAGATCGTGATGTTCAGGTCATAGCCTTCGATCAGCCCCTTCTGTCGGGCCACCTCCAGCATGCCATAGCCGGGCCAGGACACGCAGACCCCGACATTCACGGCTTCATTGGCAAAGGCCGCCCCCGACATCAGGCTGACGGCGGCAACAGAAGACAAGGCGAAGGCAAGATGGCGCATGGGTTCGCTCCCCTGAAGGTGATTGATCTCAGGATACTATGCGCTGCAAATTTCTTTAGTCTATAAAAATTTTTACTCCATAAGCTAAAGGTTGCAATTGCCTCGCGCGAGACCGTAGATAAACCAGATGCAGGAGAGTCCGATGATCGGCCTAAGAGAACGACAAAAAGCAGATCGGCGGTCGCGGATCATTTCGGCGGCCAAGGGGCTTTTTGCCGAATCCGGCCTTGATAACATCACCATAGAGGCGATTGCCGACATCGCCGGTGTCTCCAGCGTGACAGTGCATAACTACTACGGCACCAAATCTGGCGTTCTGCTGGCCTTGGTTGCAGAAAGCGACCGCGAACTTTTGGAAACCTTCGACCGCGCCCTTTCGGGGCAGTCGACGGGGCTGGTTGATCTTGTGTTGCGATTCTCGACCATCATTTGCGACCACACCCTGACCCATCTCGACAAGGCGATCTGGCGTCAGGTCATTGCCGCCTCGGTCAGCGATTCCGATCTTCGGTTCGGCAAGCTTTATCACACGCTGGATCAGCGTCTCGCACAGGTGCTGGTGCATGAGATCGAGGGCCTGAAGGCTGCGGGCAAAGTGGCTGTCGGGGTGTCGGCGCTTGATCTGGGCAAGGCGCTGTTCAATCTGCAAAACATGCGCTTCATCCAGTTCATCTCGTCGGATGAGGTGGCCATGGAAGAGATCATTGATTTGCTGCGAAATGACCTTTTGGCCTTGTTTTCCGCAACGCCCTAAGGTGTCAGAGTCTGCGGCGGGGCTGATTGCCAAGCCCGTGTTATACCTTTAAGAATTAGTTAATATAAATCATAAAACTAATTACTATCAATGACTTAACAGTCATAACACGCGTGTTATGCCGCAGATAACACAGCCCTGAAAACCCCGCTTACCACCCCACCGCCTTACGAAGCATGTTTACCGATACGACCAGAATAAACACCGCAAACGCCCGCTTCAACGGCTTGGGATCCATCGCATGCGCCAGCTTGACCCCCCAAGGTGTCGTGATCAGCGTCATCGCGATGATCACAAAGAACGCAGGCAAGTTGACCGCGCCAACCGTAAACGGCGGCTTGCCCTCGACCGACAACAGCAAGAACCCCAACACGGAGGGAACTGAAATGATCAACCCGAACCCCGCCGCCGTCGCAACCGCCCGATGGATCGGCAGCGAATAAAGGCTCATCATCGGCACCCCAAAAGTACCGCCGCCAATCCCCATCAGTGCCGAGAAAAACCCCAGCCCCGATCCCAACGCCGACCGCAATACTCCGCCGGGCATAACCGTGCCAAGCCGCCAGTCGGCCCGCCCAAACGCCATGTATAGCCCGACTATCAGCCCAAGCCCGCCAAAAACCGCCTGCAAAGTTACTGACCGCAAACTCGAGGCAAGCAACACACCAACAATAGCCCCACCCGCAACCCAGACCGCCCATCCACGCAAGATCTGCAGATCCACCGCCCCCTTCTTGTGATGCGCCAGCACCGATCGAACAGAGGTTACGATGATGGTCGCAAGCGACGTGGCCAGACAGACCTGCATCAATTGCGGCCCGCCATAACCCAGATACTCAAAAGCGTAAAAGAATGCCGGCACCAGAACGATGCCACCGCCAACCCCCAAAAGCCCGGCAATCACCCCGGCAAAAGCCCCGATCGCAAGCAGCATCGCAAACATCGGCAGCACAAGCGAGAGTTCGGGCATTACTTGGACTTTCCTGCTGAGTTCAGAACGACATATCGCGCCAACCGTGTTTAGACCAGAGGTGGCTGGAATGCGGCCAGAGAAATGGCTATTCTTGGATACATGAATTCTCCGAAAGGACGCCCGATGTCTGATAGCTTGCTGCGCCCGGCGCTGGTTTTGGGGCTGCTTTCCGCGGTCGGCCCGTTTGCGATCGACATGTATCTACCCGCGATGCCCAACATTGCCGCCGATCTTGGCGCAACGGTTCCCGCGATGCAAAGCACGATCACCTCGTACTTCATTGCCTTTGGCCTTGCGCAATTGGTTTATGGCCCATGGGCCGATGCCGTAGGCCGAAAGCGCCCGCTATATGCTGGATTGGCGGTGTTTCTGGCGGGCACTTTGATTTGCTTCCTGGCGCCTTCGGTGGAAGCCCTGATTGCAGGTCGGTTTGTGCAGGGCTTGGGTGGGGCGGCGGTGATGGTGGTGCCGCGCGCGATCATCCGTGATTTGCATACCGGGCATCAAGCGACGCGAATGATGGCGGCGATCATGCTGGTTATTTCGGTTTCGCCGTTTCTGGCGCCGCTTGCGGGTGCCGGACTTATGGCGATGGCCGATTGGCGGGCGATATTTGGCGTATTGGGGGCAGCCGCCTTTGTCAGCCTGGCAATGACGCGGTTTATGTTAACCGAGACGCTGGCACCCGAGTTGCGCCAGCCGATATCGGGGGCCGCCCTTCGGGCCGGAACCAAGACATTGCTGACGCACCGCGGGTTTCTGGGGCTGACGTTCCTGGGCGGATTTGGCATGGCGAGTTTCTTTGTTTTCATCGCCTCGGCATCGTTTGTGTATTCGTATGCATTTGGTCTGACGCCGGTGCAGTTTTCGCTGGCGTTTGCGGTGAACGCGATGGGATTTTTCGGCGCGTCACAACTTGCGGCGGGACTGGGGCAAAAGCACGGAGCCGCACAGGTTATGGCTTGGGCGACGGCTGGATTTGCGCTGTGCACAATCGGTTTGTTTGCCTTGGCGATGATCGGGATCTCGGGATTGTGGATCACCATCATTGGCCTGTTTGCAGCTAACGCCTGCCTTGGGTTGGTGATCCCGACGGCGATGGTGATGGCATTGGACGATCATGGCGAGATTGCCGGGTTGGCCTCGTCTTTGGGAGGCACGCTGCAGATGCTGGTGGGTGGGGTGATGATTGCCGTCACGGGGCCGTTTTTTGATGGGTCGGTAGTGCCAATGCTGGCAGCAATTGCGCTGTGTGGTGGGCTGGCCTTTGGGTTAAGCCGCGTGGTTTTGGCCCATACGCCGATTCAGACCAGCGCCTGAACTTCGGCCAAGGCGGCGTCAATCAACTCTAACCCAGCGCCGGGGCGTGACGCGCCTTCCGACAGCACGCGCCGCCACCCCCGCGCGCCGGGGCGGCCTGAAAAAAGACCAAGCATGTGGCGGGTTATATGATGAACCCGACCGCCCGATTGCAGATGAGCGGCGATATAGGGGCGCATGGCGTCTACCACCTGATAGGCATCGCGGCCCGGCGCGTCCCCCCAAAGCGTATCCGCGCCGATCAGCGTTGACGCAGGGTCGTGATAAGCGGCGCGACCAATCATCACGCCATCAAGCCCTTGATCCAGCAGTGACTTTGCCTGCGCCAAACTAGAGATGCCGCCATTGATGCAGATGGTCAGATGGGGATAGGCCTGTTTCATCTGCAAAACCAAAGGGTAATCCAGCGGTGGAATTTCCCGGTTCTCTTTGGGCGAAAGGCCCTTTAGCCAGGCTTTGCGGGCGTGAATGATGAAATGGTTTACCCCCGCAGCGGCGACTTGTTCCAGAAACTCGGGCAGCACGACAGCCGGGTCTTGATCATCTACACCAATGCGGCATTTTACTGTTACCGGAACCGAGGCCGCGTCTATCATCGCAGCCACGCAATCTGCGACAAGGGCGGGACGTTCCATCAATACCGCACCAAAGCAGCCCGATTGCACCCGGTCTGATGGACAGCCGACGTTCAGGTTGATCTCGGCATAGCCATATGGGGTCGACTTACGCACAGCCGCGCCCAGTTCAGCAGGGTCCGAGCCGCCAAGCTGCAAAGCAACAGGATGCTCTTCGGGGCTGTAAGACAAAAGTCGGTCAAGCGGGCCATTAAGGATCGCTGCAGCGGTCACCATTTCGGTGTAAAGCATCGCGCGGCGCGTCATCTGGCGGTGAAAATACCGGCAGTGGCGATCCGTCCAATCCATCATCGGGGCAATGGATAGCCGCGTTGCCGATGCGGCCGCGTTCTTGGGCACTTTTGAGCCTCCTGATATCGCCAAGCTTGCGGTGTCGTTATTACCCAACTGATACACGGGTTGCCAGTTAGTTCGATACAAGTGGCGGGCAATCGGCGAGAATTGAGGCGACACGTACACTGCAAATTATACCTGTCGCGTATTTGCGCTGCCCCACATGCTGGTTCATGCCTGTTTTCATGCGAATGCAACGATGCGTTTCCAGCCCAAAACAGAGTGTCGGCGGCGCGGGTTATTTAAAGCCGTTGATGTATTGAAGTGAGGGTAAGACGAAGGACTCGACGGTGGTCTTGTCGTGTCATTCCCTTTGCCGCTCGTCGACCGATCGAAGCCGTGCTGGTGCAGAAGTTTCTGGTAGTCGTGCGGACATGGTTGGCTGCCCCTGCCAGCATTGTGGATGCAGCCTTTGGGTGGCACCTGCAACCCACAATGCCAGGCTTGCCAGATCGCGCTACATGCGGTTGCTGACGGCCCTTGCTGTTACCGAGAAGGGATTTGCGCGCAAACCGCGCAGCGCGACGACGCGCCGGGAATGCAGGTCCAGGATCACAGCCAGATCAAACCAGCCTTCTGCCCTGAGCGTCGAGGTAAAGGTCGGCAGCCCCAGCGTGCCCATGACTGCACGCCCGAAATTTGCGTCCCTGTCAAAAGGTGCATATTTTCTGCCCCAGTCGAGAAAGTAGACAAAAACGCAGCCCGATTGCCCGCCCCAACCTTCAGGAAATTTGGCCCGGCATCGCGGGTCCAACCGTCATCCAGCGGCACTTTGAACAAATCAAAATCCGCCCCAGAAGCGTCAGCGATGCCATATCCTGCGGTCGAACCGCCATTGTCAGCGGCTCGAATGCGGCGATCATATGGGCCGCCGCCGCGTCGTCGCGCTTGGTAGCAGCCATATCGGGCCATATGCTTGCGCGACACGGCCCCATCATCCATGTCCGCTTATGCAGCGCATATTCGGCGGGCATCCGGTAGCCGAGGGATATAGGTGATGGGGCGTGCTTGGAGATTCATGTGTCAAAAGAGGTTTGGCACCTCAACATGAGTGATACCCAGATTAAAACGCGGAATTGTTTCAGTTATGACCAGTATTGCGAATGCTTGGTGCCTTTCACACGCCACCTTGCTTGTCGGGCTTGATCGGATTCGAGGCCGCGGCCGGCTTGGGTAGCTATTCCCGGGCAGCGACAAAACTGAATGTCACCCGATCCGCCGTCAGCCATCCAAATGCCACGGCCAATGCCGAACGGATATCACCTGAATGCCTGGTCGAGAAACATTGCGCGTCCTGCCGTCGTTGATTTGGGGGAATGGCTGCAACGTCAGGCTCTGGCCACCTGAAGTGCCATTGCCAGCGCCCGCCCAGACCCGCGGATGCACGCGTAACCAAAGCAGATATCTATGGTTAGGACACAGGTTGTGATTTCCTGCATCGCAACTTGGGGCGGCGCTTTACGCCCGCGCATCGCTCGGCTAATCAGAACGAACAACAAAAGGCGGGCAGCATGCGTATTCTGATCACCAATGATGATGGCATCAACGCGCCCGGGCTTGAGGTTCTGACCGAGATCGCGCAAGAAATTGCCGGGCCGCAGGGCGAGGTTTGGACAGTGGCGCCTGCATTCGAGCAATCGGGCGTCGGCCATTGCATCAGCTATACCCATCCGATGCTGATCGCCAAATTGGCACCGCGCCGGTATGCCACCGAAGGCAGCCCCGCCGATTGCGTCTTGGCCGGGCTTTATGACGTGCTGCAAGGCGCGCGGCCGGACCTTGTGCTTTCCGGGGTGAACCGGGGCAACAACTCCGCCGAAAACACACTATACTCGGGCACCATTGGCGGTGCGATGGAGGCGGCACTGCAAGGCCTGCCTGCGATTGCAATGTCGCAGTTCATGGGGCCCGAAACCAATGATCTTGCCGACCCATTCGAGGCCGCCCGTGTCCATGGCGCAGGTGTGGTGCGGGCGTTGCTGGGCAAGGGCCTGTGGGATAGCGGTGCCGATTACCGCGTATTCTACAACGTCAACTTTCCCCCCGTCGCCGGGGCTGCCGTCAAGGGCATGCGCGTCGCTGCACAGGGTTTTCGCCGCGATACGGCATTTTCGGTTGAGCCGCATCACTCGCCCTCGGGCAAGAAATTTCTCTGGATCAAGGGCGGCCCGCAACATTCGCCCACTCTGCCCGGCACCGATGCAGCGGTGAACCTTGAGGGCTATATCTCGATCACGCCGATGCGCGCCGATCTGACGGCGCATGATCATTTGACCGAACTGGCGTCGCGGCTTGCAACACCCGAGGTGCCGCGCCAATGAGCCAGGGCGGCCTGCCAGAAGAAGACGACCCGGCAGAACGCAAGATGCGCTTTCTATTTGCGCTGCGGTCACGCGGTGTCACCGATGCGCGCGTGCTGAATGTGATGGAGCGCATCGACCGCGGCC
>JBAVTI010000579.1:0-2628 GCA_049696055.1 Paracoccaceae bacterium
GCCGATCTGCGGCCAAGACTGCTTTCCGCCCTTGTCATGGTCGCCGTCGGTGCTACGGAAATCTGGATCGGCGGGCCGGCGTTTGCCGCCCTGGTGATGGTGCTGACCGGGGTCATGGCGTGGGAACTTGCCAGCATCACCGCCGCCGGCCCACATCACCACGCGCTGATCGTAGGCTTTGCCGCCGCCCTGTCGCTTTTGCTGATCCGCATGGTGCCGCATCCGGCGATCATGCTTTTGCTTTTCGCCCCGTCGCTGCTTGGCCTTGCCCTGCCTCGCCGCGACAAAGTGGTGTTTGCCGCCTACGCCCTGTTGATCATGCTTACCGGCTACGGCTTTATCACCCTGCGCAATGGCAGCGGCATTGAAATCATCCTGTGGCTTGTGCTTGTGGTCGTCGCCTCTGATATCCTTGGCTATTTCGCAGGCCGCATCTTGGGGGGGCCGAAATTCTGGCCCGCTGTCAGCCCCAAGAAAACCTGGTCTGGCACCGTCGCGGGCTGGATTGGTGCGGCGCTGGTTGGCCTTGGTTTCTGGGCTGCGGGGCAGGGTGGGGCGGCGCTGATCTGGCTTTCCCCCTTGGTCGCCTTTGCCGGTCAGATGGGCGATATTGCCGAAAGCGCCATCAAACGCCGCGCCGGGGTGAAAGACAGCTCTTCCCTGATCCCCGGCCATGGTGGTTTTCTTGACCGGTTCGATGCCCTTGCCGGGGCCGTGGTGGTGGTGGCCCTGCTGGCGCATCTGATGCCGCTGCCCATCGGGGGGCAGTAACCAGTGCGGCGTATTTCGGTTTTCGGGGCCACCGGGTCGATCGGGCAATCCACCTTCGATCTGTTGATGCGTCAGGGTGGCCCGCGCGTGTTTCACACCGTCGCCCTGACCGGGGGGCGCAACATCGCCCTGCTGGCCGAAATGGCCCGCGCTTTGCACGCCGAAATCGCCGTTACCGCTTTTGACGATTGTCTGGCTCCGCTGCGCGACGCGCTTGCGGGCACCGGCATTGCCGTCGCCGCCGGGGCGCAGGCGATCCTTGAGGCCGCCGATCGCCCCGCCGATTGGGTGATGTCGGCCATCGTGGGGGCCGCAGGCTTGGCCCCCGGCTTTCACGCCCTGCGCCACGGCGCGACGCTGGCGCTTGCCAATAAGGAAAGCCTTGTTACCGCAGGCCCGCTGCTGATGGCCGAGGCGCGGCGGCATGGGGCCACCATCCTGCCGGTCGACAGCGAACATTCTGCGGTGTTTCAGGCGCTGGTGGGGGAAGACCACGCCGCTGTCGAGCGCGTGATCATCACCGCAAGCGGCGGGCCGTTCCGCGATTGGACCACTGAACAGATCGCGCAGGCCACCGTGGCGCAGGCCGTGGCGCACCCGAATTGGTCGATGGGGCAACGCATCTCGATTGATTCGGCATCAATGTTCAACAAAGCCCTGGAACTGATTGAAACGCGGGAATATTTCGGTTTTGCGCCCGATCAGATCGAGGTGTTGGTGCATCCGCAAAGCATCGTTCACGCCATGGTTGGCTTTGTCGATGGTGGCATCATGGCGCATCTTGGCCCTGCCGATATGCGCCACGCCATCGGCTATGCGCTGCACTGGCCCGACCGCGGCGCTGTGCCGGTTGAACGCCTTGATCTGGCAAAGATCGCCAGTCTGACCTTTGCCCCCCCCGACACGGTCCGCTTTCCCGCCTTGGGTCTGGCGCGCGAAGTCATGGCCATCGGCGGCGGGTCCGGTGCGGCCTTCAATGCCGCCAAAGAGGTTGCGCTGGATCACTTTATCGCAGGCAACATCGGCTTTTGCGACATGGCAGGGGTGGTGCAGGCCACCATCGCCCGCCTTTCGCACCAAAATTGCCTTGGAAATGCCCTGCTGGCCCTTGAGGATGTGCTGGAAATGGACCATCTCGCTAGGGATGAGGCCGAAGACATCATTCGCGCCCGGCGTTACGTAAAGGTTTGACAGTTGGATTTCTTTAGCCTGATCCCGACATTTGGTAACTTTGCCTGGACAATGATCGCTTTTGTTGTGGCCCTGTCCATCATCGTGGCGGTGCATGAATATGGCCACTACATCGTTGGCCGCTGGACCGGCATTCATGCCGAGGTGTTCAGCCTTGGCTTTGGCCGGGTGATCTATTCGCGTGTCGATAAGCGTGGCACCACATGGCAGATCGCGGCGCTGCCGTTTGGCGGCTTTGTGAAATTTCTGGGCGACGCCAATGCCGCCTCGGGCAAAGACGGCGAGGCTATTGCCGCCCTGACCCCCGAAGAACGCCGCCACACCATGCACGGCGCCCCGCTGTGGGCGCGTGCAGCCACCGTGGCCGCAGGTCCGGTGTTCAACTTCATCCTGTCGATCGTGGTTTTTGCCGGGCTGATCATGGTGTCCGGCGTGCCAACCGATCTGCCGGTGGTGGGCAAACTGCGCCCGATGCCGTTCGAGGGCCAATCCCTGCAACAGGGCGACCGTATTCTGGCGGTCAACGGCCTCGATACCCCCGATCTGGAAGCCTACCTGACCAAAGCCAGCGCCCTGCCACCCGCCTTGACCATCGATTACCTGGTTGACCGCGCAGGCTCCACCCTGACCGTCAAAGGCCCGCATCCGTTCCCCCCCATCGTCGGC
>JBAVTI010000580.1:0-6700 GCA_049696055.1 Paracoccaceae bacterium
AATCGGACGTGGGCTCGCGGTAACCATCGACGTCAAAGTCGAACATCGCGGCAGGGACAAGGCCATCGGCAATCAGCGCCTCGGCAGCAAGTTTGTAGATGTCAGGCTTGTAGACCGACTTGGCGGCCTCATCGAACCACGCGTCGGACTTGGCTTCGCCAATCTGGCCCCAGCGGCGCATCTGGGTCAGATACCACACCGCATCCGAGTAGTAGGGGAAGGTCGCGTTATAGCGGAAGAACACGTTGAAATCGGGCGCAGGGCGGACATCGCCCTTTTCAAACTCGAAACTGCCGGTCATCGAGTTAGCCAAAACAGCCGCATCGGCGCCGACGTAGTCGGGACGCGACAGAATCTCGACAGCCTCGGCGCGGTTGACGTTGTCGCCGTCGTCCAGCCAGATCGCGGCGCGGATCAGCGCCTTGGTCAGCGCCAATGTGGTTTGCGGATTGGTTTGGGCAAACTCGGCGGTCAGGCCGAACACTTTTTCGGGGTTGTTCTTCCAGATGTCATTATCGGTGATCACCGGCACGCCAATGCCTTTGGCCACGGCAGCTTGGTTCCAAGGTTCGCCCACGGCATAGCCGTCAATCGTGCCTGCCTCCAAGGTGGCGGGCATTTGCGGTGGCGGGGTCACGGAAATCAACACATCGCCGCCAATTTGCCCCGAAACATCATCCGCAGAATAGAGGCCGGGATTGATGCCGCCAGCCGCCAACCAATAGCGCAGTTCGTAGTTATGAGTAGAAACCGGGAACACCATACCAAGATTGAACGGCTTGCCCTCGGCGGCATAAGCCTCGATCACCGGCTTTAGGGCTGCAGCAGAAATCGGATGTGCGGGCTTGCCATCCGTCAGCTCTAGCCCCGGCTTCATCGCCTCCCATACCGCGTTCGATACGGTGATCGCGTTGCCGTTCAGGTCCATCGAGAACGGCGTGACCAACGCCGCCTTGGTGCCATAACCGATGCTGGCGGCAATCGGCTGGCCTGCCAACATATGTGCGCCGTCCAATTCGCCCGAAACCACACCGTCCAGCAATACCTTCCAGTTTGACTGCGCCACCAGCGTCACCGACAGACCTTCGTCTTCAAAGAAGCCTTTTTCCTTGGCAATCGCCAAAGGTGCCATGTCGGTCAGCTTGATGAAACCCAAGGTCAGTTCGGATTTCTCGATGCCGGGGGTTTCAGCGAATGCAGGGAAGGCAACGAAGGCGGTGGTGGCAAGCAGGAATTTTAGCTGTGTCATGTCTGGTTCCCGATGGCCCCAAGCTGACGGGGCGTTGAAATGCAAAAAGCCGCTGGATCCCATGCCTGATGTAGGCAACGGATCGAGCGGCGGTGCTCGGATTTTCCCAACTTTGGGGGGCAGCGGTCTGGCGTCATTGCCATCTTGCTTGGTTTAAGAGTGCCTACGCTGCGCTGCGGCGTCAATGAACTAAGCTGATTGATCGGCGATCAGAGGGCCCTTATGCGCATGCAGCATTTTGTTGCCACTTTTTTCAGCTTGTTGGCGTGCGTGGGTCGAAAATACGAGCGTCAAAAAAGCGATCCGCTGGCAGAATCAGTTGGCCACGCTCCGAAGCCAGCGCGGTTGGCGTCCAAACCGCGCCCTCCAGTTTTTCCGAAGCACCCGGCAGTTCGGCCCCTGCGGCGCGCAAATGGAGGCGGTGAAGATCACTGCGAAACACCGTTGCGGCGGTTTTCGCGGCGATGACCGGATCTAGCCCGTATCGTTGCGCCAACCGTGCGCCGATCCAAGCCGCCTGACTGCGCCACGGAAACGTGGCAGCCCCGGAAAAAAAGTCGATGAACCGCAGAATTTGACGCTCTTCTCCGGCGTGCGAGATCACCATCCGCCCCGTAAGCGCGCGCTCTATCAGATCGGGAGACACCGCAAGCCTTCCCTGTGCCGCCAGCAATTCTGCCGCCATCATGTGGTTTTCCGCAGCCCCCAGCCAGCGCCCTGCCCGCCAAACGGCCCGCAAAAGCCGCCCGGCCAAAGCAGGCTCCGCCTCGGCCCAGCCTGTGCGGCTAGCCAGAACCTTCTCCGGCGCTGCCGCCCAGATCGCAGAGCCCGGCAACAATAAAGTCCCAGCGCCGATTTCAACCGCGACCGAACCCCAAGGCTCGCCCACACAAAAGGCATCAATCTCACCCGCTGCCAACGCTTCGGCCATGCGTGACGGCGGAACGGTGCGGATGTCTAACCGGGCCGTATCACTGCCGCAGGCGGCGAGCCAATAGTGCAGCAGTTCGGCGTGCATCGAAAACGCGAACGGGACGCCGATGCGCAGGCTTCCGGGCGTGGCCAGCAGCGCCCGTCCTGCGGCCAGCGCGTCTTTGAAGTCAAAGCTATAGCCCGCGCTGCGTATTTGCTCTGCCAAGACCTGCGATACGCCGATGACATTGCCGTTCAGATTAAGCACCGAAAGGGCCTCGAACCGCGCCTGACTGCGATCCAAACCTAAGGCCAAAGCAATCGGCAGTGGCGCAAGCATTTGCGCCGCGTCAACTTGGGTAAGAGCCAACATATCGCGCAGGCCAGCCCAACTGGGGGCGGGGTGCAAAATGAAATGCAAGCCTTCTTCCTCGGCAAAACCCAAGGCCTCGGCCAGCAACAGCGGCGCGGCATCGACCAGCGGCACATAACCAAGGTGCAGATCGGCAGTCATTTAAGCAAATCCGCCGTCATCACCAAGGCCTGCGCCACCTCGGCCAGTTTGCGGCCCTGATCCATCGCGGTCTTGCGCAACAGCGCATAGGCTTGTTCTTCACTGATACCCCGCGCCCGCATCACTATGCCCTTGGCCCGATCAATCACCTTGCGTTCTTCCAAGGCACGACGAGTCTCCGATAACTCGATCCGCATTTTTTGCAGCATGTGAAACCGCGCGATTGTGGCGTCCAGGATCGGTTTGATCCGATCACTGCGCAACCCATCGACGACATAGGCGGACACCCCAGCCTCGATCGCGGCTTTGGTCAACGCGCCATCACTTTGATCAACGAACATCGCCACCGGACGTTCCATTGGGGCGGTGGCAAGCGTCAGTTCTTCCAGTACATCGCGCGAGGGGTTGCCCGCATCGATCAACACAATGTCAGGATTGCGCTGCGCAATGCGCCTGGAAAGGCCAGTTTCCTCTGCAATCACCATCACATCAAAGTCGCCCGCATCCCGCAGGCCATCAACAATCAACATCGCGCGCTCGCGGTCTTTTTCGACAACGATGATGGAAAGCCGCTTTTTCATTGTTCCGCAAAACCGCAGGGCCGCGCGAAAGGAAAGAGTTAAGGAACGGTTGCGCGGCATACCAAGCACGAATATGACACACGCCCAATTCTTAATCTTTCGCGGATCGAAATGCACTTTTTTTGTGCCAGCCAAAAGGATGAGCAATCCCACAAAAGGCGCAAGACTTGGCAGATCACACGAACGTCCGGCTTGGGCTCGGATTTGTCATTTTGGGGGGCTATGGCCTCGGGCGCACGCAGGCCATCTATTTGATGTCACTCGGTCCGCAGACTCGTATTGCAGCGCAACAGCAAAAATCAGCATTTCATAGCGAGCAATCAGCTTGCCAATGTTAGACTGAATTCGAAGGGGGTCACATCTTAACGTAAGACTTGATCTTGTCGGGCAACGCCTACCCGGTTTTAATCCCGTAATTCTGAATCTTCCGGTACAGAGTTGGACGTGAAATCCCAAGCGCGATGGCGGCTTTGCTCATATTGCCGTGGTGATGCATCAGGGAACTTTCGATGAGCATCACTTCAGCATGCTTCAGCGAAGCGGTACTGGCCAAACGGTGATCCTGCGCGGGACTGGTGTCCAAGAACGCATTCTTTGGCGCTACTGGATTGGTAATTTCACGAGGCAGATCGGCAAGCGTTACGGTCCTCGACTTCGCCAGATAATGCAGCCCCGACACGACATTGCGCAATTCACGGACATTGCCGGGCCAGGTATGCGCCAATAGCGCGCCTTCAACCTCAGACCCGATGACAAGTAGATCGCGCCCCGTTTCAGCGTGGATCTTATGGTTATAATAGTCTGCAATAAGCAAAATGTCTTCGCCGCGGTCGCGCAAGGGTGGGATGGTCAAAATGATGGTACTCAGCCGGTAAAACAGATCACGTCGAAACCGTCCCGCCTCGACCTCATCCAGCAACACCCGATTGGTCAACGCCAGTATTCGAACCGACGGTTCGGGCTGATCAGGGCCATGCAGGCTGATCAGCCTTTCCTCCATGACGCGAAGCAGAAAGGGCTGCATATCGGTCGGTAATTCGCCAATTTCATCCAAGCACAGCAGGGCGGATTGACCCGTTTCCAAGGGTTGCATCAGCCCGCTGCCAAACACCTGCGGTGTCATCGCACCACAGTTGATCGCGCCAAACTGGTGACTGTCACTCGGGTCCATCAGGGAGTGGATCAGGCGCGCGAACAATTCTTTGCCGACGCCCGTTTCACCTTCGATCAGCGTGGGCGCATTCACTTTGGCGATACGGTTGGCGACATCCAGTGCTTCCAGAATTGCGTCGCTTTTGCCGACAATTCTAAGATCGGATTTGCCGATGACCACACCCGGCAGCGCCAGCGTATTCGGCCGAAGTGCGGCCGGGGCAGAGCGCCCGGGCGGGGTTGGCTTGAACACCAAGGCTGCGCCCTTGATCACGCCATCAATATCAATAAGTTTTATATCTTCGCAGCCGTGCCCAAGTGGTAAGGCGGCAAGCACCTTTTCCTCGGAAATCCCGTCCCGCAATTCCAGGAACCGCGCACCAAGCCCCAAGTCCTTGTCCGAGCGGCCAACGTCTAGCCCGCTGTTGCGGCTGAAAATCAGCCTCCCAAAACGGTCCACAATCGCCAGCCCTTCGGTTGGTTCCTGCGCTCGGGCCGGAAACTTGCCAATGATCGCTTCCATCATTCTGATGTTCAGCAGCGATTGTTCCTGTTCCAGCGCAAATTCGATATCCCGGGCGGCTGTCGCGGCAAAAGCGGCGTTGTGCTTTTGGAAAATGCTGGTCAGCCCCGACAAGTTTATCACCCCGATGATGCTGCGATCAATCGGATCGCGGATCGGGGCGGCGGCGCAACTCCATGCTTTCATGCCTTCGCAGAAATGCTCCTCGCCATGAACATAGACCGGCTTTCCGGTCCAAAGGGCGGTACCGATGCCATTGGTGCCAGATGCATCCTCGGACCACACGCCGCCGACGCTCAGGTTGATCTTTGATGCTTTGCTAAGCGTCGAGCTGTCGCCCACTGTTTCAAGGATCACACCTTCGCGGTCTGTAAGGATCAGCATCGCTTCGGCACCTGCCAGCAATTCACCGATCTGGGTCAGCGATTCCCGCGTTGCCCGGCGCAATTCAGCATGGTCGTAAGTGGCCTTGGTCGTTGGCGAATTCCGCTCCAGACTAGGGGCCGCGAACTGTTCTGGTTTGATTCCAGTGGTGTTGGATCGCACCCAAGACTGATAGATCACCGAACGGACCCCGGTCATCGGCAGGCTGGGCGCATTGCGGTTCGACAAGAACCGGCTCCACGCTTTGGATGTTTCGCGCGGGTCGACATCGGCGAAGTCAAACCCCGAACGGAGCCCCCCCGTCCGGGCGCGTTGATCTGAACTCATCATTAAATCCCCTCCCGTGGATTTAATCGTAGTCACCTTACAAACGCGGCGTTCGTCTGGCTGGGAGATATCCCCCGAAAGCTGTGATCGAGTAGTCTGTTCTATCCAATTGCGAGGCGCGTCTTGATGTCTTTCGCCAAGTCGTCTTCCGAGTAACTGCGGTTCACCACCCGGTTTGCCAGATCTGCGATCTTGTCAGCCAGCTCTGGTTCCAGCGGTGTGAAAAAGCCGTTTTCCGTGGTGGCGATCACAAATTGAACATCGCCGTTCACCCGCTTTAACTGACCCAGAAAATGCAGTTGCACCCCCGAATTGGTATCGGCAAGCACCACACGGCCATTGACGCTGATCCGCAGATACGGAACGGGCACCTCGGCTAGGCGCGGGCGCGCCTGATCAATGATGATCAGTCCCTGCGCTTGCGGTGGAGGCGCTGCCTTTTTCGCCTTGTCAGCCGAGTATTTCCCGCCGCTAAGGGTATCGGCCAACTTTTCGATCGTCCCCCAGTTGCGCGCAAGATGTTGTTTGGCTTGCTGATCTTCCGCGCGCGGCCCGCTTCGTTTCGAATAGATGTCCAACAAGCACACTCCCTGATTTTTGCGGTTGTGTCGATATGTCGCGGCTAAGTGTAAACCCTAGCACGGCGCACTGATTCGAACGTATTTGAAGTTCACCACCTCTGAAATCGTTACAGTTGTAACGATCCATTACAGTTTAAGGCCAAAAGCCTTAGTTTGGCCGAGGCCCAGCCTGCGGGTCTACGCGGGTTTCGACCTTGCCGCCCATGCGACCTTCGCTGATCCAGCGTGCCGCTAGCACAAAAGCGCCGGTGGCAAATTCGCGACCGTGTGCTGCAATCATTTCTTCGCCGATCAGGGCAATACGTTGAAAGAACGCATCTTTGCTTTTTTCTTCGTCCGTCAGTTCAGCAGCCATGATTTGGACTTTCTATAAAGGTTTCAGGATTTGAACATGCTTTCGGGGAACTCGACCAAGGCCACCGATCCATCAGTTCCGGCAAGCGCAAGGTAGTTGCCGTTTCCCGACCAGGCCATGGC
>JBAVTI010000581.1:0-2927 GCA_049696055.1 Paracoccaceae bacterium
GTATGCGCGGTCAGGTTGATGGTGCCCGGAAACCCCGGTCCGCCACCGGTTTTCGGCTGTGATCGGTTGCCATAAGCCACCGCAGGCAACACCAGCCCGCCCACCTGTGCGGCGGCCCGCGCCGCAATGGCGGTGGGCAAAACCACATCGACGTTCAACGCCATATGCCGCCCATGTTGTTCCGTGGCCCCCAGCGGCAAGAACACCGGTGCCCCCGCCTTGATCCGCGCCTGCACGTCGGGCCAAGGCAATTCAGCATAGAAAACCGTCTCATTCATCGTGGTATTTCCTTCGCAACCCGCGCCCTTCGCCCGTCCCTCCGCGCCGCAATCCCCCTCACCCCCGCTCCCCCTCTTCGCGCATCAACCGCATGATCTTGCGTTCAAGATCGCTGTAGCCGGGCAGTAGGATCATCTGTTCCTTGTCGACAATCCGGGTGGCGGGTTTGAAATCGGGAATGATCTCCTCCTTGATCCGCCCCGGATGGCTCGACAAAAACACGATTCTGTCGGCCAGAAAGATCGCTTCTTCGATGTCATGGGTCACGATCACCAGCGTCGTGCCCGCAGCTTGGGCCACTTCGATCATCAGCTCTTGCATCTGCCAGCGGGTTTCGGCGTCCAGCGCCCCAAACGGCTCGTCCATCAACAAGACCTCGGGCGCATTGGCCAGGGTACGCGCAATCGCCACCCGCTGCCGCATCCCCCCCGATAGCCGCGTCGGATAGGTGTCAATGAACTTGGTCAACCCCACAAGGCTGATGAAATGCTCGGCCCTCTCGCGCCGCTCGGCAGCCGCTATACCATTGATCCGCATGCCAAACTCGACGTTCTTGCGCACCGTCAGCCAATCAAACGAGGTATAGGCCTGAAACACCATCCCCCGATCGCGCCCCGGCCCGGTAATCACCCGACCGTTCAGGCTGATCGTCCCACTGGTCTGCGTCTCCAGCCCGGCAATCATCCGCAGGATGGTGGATTTCCCACTGCCCGACGGGCCAAGCAGCACGCAAATCGCGTTCTTCTTCACCTCGAACGACACGCCCTCCACCGCCGTCAGGCTTTTTCCCGCCCCCAGATCAAAGGTCTTCGACACATTGTCGATCCGCAGCAGCACGTCTGACATCAGCGGCTCTCCTGCAAATAGGGAAACATCCGGCGATGCAGCGCCGCAAACATCAGATCAAAGATCAACCCCAGCGCCCCGATCACGATAATCCCGGCCAATATTTCATCGGTGTGCAAAAACCGCCGCGCCCGCATCATCATCGCGCCGATCCCGGTGGTCGAGGCGACAATCTCGGCGATCACCAGATAGGTCCAGGCCATCGCCAACATCTGCCGCATGGCAATCACGATATTGGGCAACACCGCGGGCAACATCACCCGCAACACCGTCACCCAGCGCCCCGCCCCCAGCGTCAGCGCGGTCTCGATCAGCTCTTTGCGCACCTCTTTGGTGTGGTCGGCGATCAGGGTGATCAGAAAGAAAATCACCCCCAGAAACAACAGGGCAAGCTTTGGCGCCTCGCCGGTGCCAAACCACATCAACAAAATCGGAATGAACGACGGCGCCGGCAAATAGCGCCATGCCGACACAAACGGCGCCAATACCGCATCAATCGCTGCAAACGCCCCCATGGCCACCCCCATCGGCACCGCCACCAGACAGGCCAACAGAAACGCATACAACACCCGCTTAATCGAAATCAGCACATCGCTGGCAAAACCCTGCTCGGCAAACAGCGTATAGGCCGCCCGAAACACCTGCCCCGGCGGTGGCACCAACAGCGGGTTCACCCATCCCGCCCCCGAGGCCACAATCCAGACCCCAAAGAACACCACCCACACCCCAACAGCCGAGCTTATCGCCTGCTTGCCCGACACCGGGGTTCGCACCGTTAGCCACTGCGCTTTGCGATTTTCAGACGGGATCGGCATGGTCACCTCTTTCGCGTGAACCAAAATATCAGGCAATCCGCAGGCACCAAGGCGATAGCGGATTGCGTTTTTTCACGTTCAGGAGCCTCAGAATGCGCCCCGACAACCCGGCGCATTCTGATTCCGAATAAACCCGATCTGCCTCAATTTGCCGCGAAGGATTGCCGATACCCTGCCGCCACCAGATCCCCCATCAGGCTGCAATCAATGCCTTTGCTGGCATCAACCTTGTTGGTCATCAGCCCCAGCTTGATCCACCACTCATTGATCTGCTCAACCGTCTGCACCATCGAGCCATTGGCCCTCCCGAACGGCGGCTCGCCTTCCAGCACACCACAGGTGCGTGCGGCCTCGTCAAAATCAAACACGTACATGCCGCCATCAAGGCTTTTGCCATTGGTGCCGATCACCGATGCAAGATCCGCAACTGGCCATTGCAGGAAATCGGCAAGCAGTTGGTTGGCCTCTTCAACATTGGCATGCCAATAGCCACGGCCTTCCCATTCGGCTTTCAGAATCGCCAAAGCGGCGGGGCGTTTGTTGGCGATAAAGGTCTTGTTCATGAACAACGAGTCCATGAAGATGCCGGTTTTCAACAGCGCAGGATCGGTGGTGTTCACCACGCTTTTCGCACCGGGTGCGGCCTCCAGCACCTTGGAAATCCACGGCTCATACATATAGGCGGCCGCAAGATCGCCCGAAAGCATCGGCCCCACCGCCTCATCGGCGTTCAGGTTCACCCATTCAACATCGGCGGGCGCAATGCCTTGGCTATCAAGCCACACCCCCATCAAAAGCTGGCCAATATAGGCCTGCGGGGCGGCAACCTTCTTGCCCTTCAGATCGGCAGCCGTCTGATCAGGCGCCAAAATGATGTGATCCACCCCAAAGGACGGGTTCAGGTAGGCGACGTTCACCACGTCCAATCCGCTGTCCACCGCCACGGGGATGTAATCAGCGGTGCAGCCATAAACGTCGATCTGCCCG
>JBAVTI010000582.1:0-1901 GCA_049696055.1 Paracoccaceae bacterium
CCTCATCGCCGCCGTCTCGGGCTATTGCCTTGGCGGTGGGTGCGAACTGGCGATGCTGTGCGATTTCATCCTGTGTTCGGACACCGCCAAATTCGGCCAGCCCGAGGTCAATCTGGGCATCATCCCCGGCATGGGCGGCTCTCAGCGCCTGACCCGACTGGTCGGCAAGTCCAAGTCGATGGACATGAACCTGACCGGCCGCATGATGGACGCGGTCGAGGCTGAACGCGCCGGCCTCGTCTCGCGCATCCTCCCTGCCGCCGACCTCGTGACCGAGGCGCTGAAAGTCGCCGCCACCATCGCCGCAAAGCCCAGCCTTGCCGTGATGGCCGCCAAGGAATCGGTGAACCGCTCCATGGAAACCACCCTGTCCGAAGGGCTTTTGCACGAACGCAGGCTGTTTCACGCCCTCTTTGCCACCGAGGATCAGAAAGAGGGCATGGCCGCTTTCATCGCCAAACGCCCGGCACAGTTCCGCGACAAGTAGCGAAATTCCTGTTTCCTTTCCCTGCCACATCGCCTATAGGCCCCGTCACATGCGCGTGGGCCCGCTTAAGGCATATGATTCCCGTCACCGATGATCCGGCGGGGGCTTTGGGTATTGCGTGCGACAGATAGAAACGCAAAGACCCAAAGGTTACACCCATGGCAAACACTGCCCAGTCCAAAAAACGCGCCCGCCAGTCCGAGGCCCGCTATGCCGTCAACAAGGCCCGCCGCTCGCGCATCCGCACCTATCTGCGCAAGGTCGAAGAGGCGCTTGCCGCCGGCAACCAGGATGCGGCCGCCGCTGCAATCAAGGCGGCGCAGCCCGAACTGGACCGTGGTGTCAGCAAGGGCGTTCTGCACAAGAACACCGTCGCTCGCAAAATGTCCCGCCTGACGCACCGCCTCAAGACGCTGAGCACAGCTGCCCCGGTCTGATCCGACCTTTTCGACCCTTCTTCAAGGCGCGCCCCACCCGGGCGCGCTTTTGCTTTTCCGAGCGTTGAATTGGCAAGCGTTGCTCTTTTGCACTGCCTGCGGGATTCGATTCCGAAGGTTCTGTGTCAAGGAATAAGTTCGGTTGCTCTCGCCTGCCGAGGCTGGTTACGGTCAACCTGCGATTCACGTCGACTTGGGGGACAACAGGGATCACGAGCCAAATTTCCGCGACGCCTGCACTGCCAATCGGGCAATTCTCAGACGGAAACATGGTTCTGGATCAACAACTTGCATTGGGCGCATCGGGAAGCGACCAATGCAACTGGCTCGTGTGGTGACGTTCAGGTGATTCTGGACCTTGCCCCACAGTGGTGTCCAACCGATCCGCGATCCGTCGAATCGGGGCTTTGGCTCCGGGCTGACGGCTTGCAGTCCGGTTTCCCTCTTTTCGCCGCAGTCGTGCGTGCAAAGTGGGAAAGGGTGAGTGACCCGTACAACATACGTTGACGGTTGGCTCTTGGGCGGACAAAAATGACAAACGACACTTGGGGACAGGTTCGGGAACAACTGGCCGGGCGGATCGGCAAGAACAATTACGTAACCTGGATCGAGCCGCTCAAACTGAACACGCTGCAGAACGGCGTGGCGCATTTCGAGGTGCCGACCACGTTCTTCGGCAATTGGGTCTCGCGGAATTATTCGGACCATATCCTCACGCAATTGCGGTCTTCCGGCGCCGATGTCGGCCGGCTGGAGTTTTCGGTCACCCGACTGAGCGAACCCGAGGTCAAGCCCGCCGCAAAGCCGGCATCCAAACCTGCCGCCCGCAGCAATGACGATCTGCCCGGCGCCCCGCTCGACACCCGCTTTACCTTTGACAGCTTTGTTGTCGGCAAGCCCAACGAACTGGCCCATGCCGCTGCCCGCCGTGTGGCCGAGGGTGGCCCGGTCACCTTCAACCCGCTGTTCCTTTATGG
>JBAVTI010000583.1:0-7510 GCA_049696055.1 Paracoccaceae bacterium
CTAGCGCCACCAACCCGCCATCGGGCGATGCAGCTACGGCGTCAAGGCGACCGGGAGCTTTGGCCGCCAGATACACCGCAAGTCCACCGGGGGTCAGGGTGTTGATGCGTCCCGTATCTTTGCCGAAGGCGAAATTCACCGGTCCGTGCGGCACCACCGTTGTGCTGCGGCCCGCAGTGTAATCGGCAGTCTTCAGCATCGCAAACGGCTTGTCGCGCGGCGCAATCGTCAGCCGTCCGGTATCAATGGCACGGCGGGTCCGCAGAGTGGGCGAGGCTTTGTCATCCGTCGCCGCCAAATGCACAGCCCCATCGGCACAGGCAAAGGCGACTGCTGTATCCGACTTGTTGAAAACGATCTGGGTGACCGGCGACGCTGCTGCCCACTCGCGGGCAATCAGATCAAATAGCTGCAGATGCGCGCGTTCGTCTTTCATCTTTCCCCCCATCACGATTGGCACAGAGACGCGATATCCGCATCCACTTTGGCCATCAGCTGTTCCATCTTGGCGATGTCTTGTTCGGTTTCGGCCAGTGCTAGCCTTACGACCCGATCCTGTTGATATAATTCCTCTAACTCCTGCTGATGGCGGTCGAAATCCCCGCCTTCCTCCAGATCACGCTCGGCACACATGACTTCGATTTCCTTACCTGCAACGCGCTGTCTGCGGCTTAAAAGCTTGGATGTTTCCTGACTGATCAGAATCACCAACGCGACACGCATTTTCTGCAGTTCGGCCATCTTGTCGGAAAACTCTGCTGCATTTGGCACCTGAACGCTCCGTCGCCACTGTCGGATAAACCGGGACCATCATTCGTTGCAGGAGTTTGCCAATTGCACAAATAATTCTCGAAAAATCCAAAACCGTAACGCACCGTTACAGTTCGTATCCCTTCGTTACAGAAAAAATATCCGCTTGGTCGCTTGGAAAAACGGCCCCTACATTGCCTCATCGAACAAACGAAAACCGCCGGGCCACATGTCCGGATGGTTCAAGAACGAAGGAAGGGAGGCCTGCGTTGCGACATTCATTCACACCCTGTGAAGCTATTCCAGCGTCCTGGATGCCTGCCGATCAACCCAAAGATCGCAGTTCTCTGACCTTTGCCGACGGTCCTGCCCACATCACATTCAACAGAAAAGGTGAGCAACAATGTCGACTTTGACTCTTAACAAAATCACGGCGCAAAAAGGCATATCGGTTGCCGATGCGACCAAGAAATGTGCCGATCTGGGGTGGAATCCTTCCTATGTTCAGGAAGCGATGACCTACCCCAGCGACTACAAGATCACCAAGGCACCGCGCGATCCGATGAAGCAGGTGCTTCGGTCGTATTTCTCGATGCAGGAAGAAAAAGACAACCGGGTCTATGGCGCGCTTGATGCCGCCCTGCGCGGCGACATGTTCCGCAACGTGGAACCCCGCTGGGTCGAATGGATGAAGCTGTTCCTGGCGATCATCCCCTTCCCGGAAATTTCGGCGGCCCGCTCGATGGCGATGGTTAGCCGTCTGGCACCGGGTGAAGAATTGCGCACCGGCTTTACCATGCAGATGGTCGATGAATTCCGCCACTCCACCATTCAGATGAACCTGAAAAAGTGGTACATGGAGAACTACATCGACCCAGCCGGTTTCGACATCACCGAAGAGGCGTTTGGCAAGTGCTATGCCACCACCATCGGGCGTCAGTTCGGCGAAGGCTTCCTGACCGGCGACGCGATGACCGCAGCCTGCATGTATCTGACCGTTGTGGCCGAAACCGCGTTCACCAACACGCTGTTTGTAGCCATGCCGTCCGAGGCCGCCCGCAATGGCGACTATGCTTTGCCGACGGTGTTTTTGTCGGTGCAGTCAGACGAGTCTCGTCACATCGGCAACGGCCACAGCCTGATGATGGCCGCGTTGAAAGAGCCGGAAAACCACCTGCTGATCGAGCGCGACATGAAGTATGCCTTCTGGCAGAACCATGCCATCGTCGATGCCGCAATCGGTACGTTCATCGAGTACGGCACCACCGACCGCGACAAGAACAAGGAAAGCTATGCCGAGATGTGGCATCGCTGGGTCTATGAAGACTACTACCGCACCTACATGCTGCCGATGGAAAAATACGGCATCAAAATTCACCATGATGACGTGACAGCGGCGTGGGAGCGGATCACCAAAAAGAACTATGTCCACAAGGTCGGGCAGTTCTTTGCGGTCGGCTGGCCCGTCAACTTCTGGCGGATCGAGGCGCAGACCGAGAAAGACTTTGAATGGTTCGAACACAAGTATCCCGGCTGGTATGCCGAGTTCGGCGATTTCTGGAAGTGGTATGCCAAGCTGTCGAAGCCTGGCCAAAAGGTCATCACTTTCAACGAAGAAGTCGGCTACGTTTATCCGCATCGTTGCTGGTCTTGCCTTGTCCCCTGCCTGATCCGTGAAGACATGGTAGTGGATGAAATCGACGGTCAACTGCACACCTTTGCGCACGAAATTGACCGCTGGACCGCTGTCGAAGCCTTTGCCGACGAATACCAGGGCCGCCCGACCCCCGCGATGGGCCGGTTCTCTGGCAAGCGTGAGTGGGAGACGCTGTATCACGGCATGGATCTGGCCGACGCCATTGTCGATCTGAACTTCGTGCGCTCGGACGGGAAAACCCTGATCCCGCAACCGCATCTGCGGTTCGACGATAAGGACATGTGGACGCTGGACCATGTACGCGGCCACACGCTCGGCTCGCCGCTGATCACGCTGCGGGGCATGGACGAGGCCACCCGCAAGGCGCATCTCGCCGACTATGCCAAGGGTTTCACGATCAACCCGTGCAACTAATCTGATCCATGTGGGCCGGCCTGCCCGGCCCACATGCCCCCCTAAAAACCCACAGCAAGACCCTGCCCTTCCGATTGCCTGCTTTGGCGTCGGGCCTGAAATCATACCCGAAAAGGCTTAGCTGATGTCCGATACACATACCGTTCGCCTGGAACCCATCGGGGTCGAGTTTGAGGTTGAAGAAGGTGAAACCGTGCTTGACGCTGCGTTTCGCCAAGGGATTTCCCTGCCGCATGGCTGCAAGGAAGGCCAGTGTTCGGCCTGCAAATGCAACCTTGTCGAAGGCGAGGTGGATCTGCTGAAATACTCGACCTTCGCGCTGTCGGATGGCGAGCGCGAACAGGGCGGCATCCTGCTCTGCAGGTCTTTGGCGCAAGACGATCTGGTGATTGAACTGCTGAACTTCGACGAAGAGCTGCTGTCGAAATCCATCGCCGTCAAAGATTTCAAGGGCACGATCACCGCCAAATCCAGCCTGACCCACGATATCCGGGCCATTGAAATAGATCTCGTATCCCCCATCAAATTCTGGGCCGGACAATATGTCGACATCACCGTCAGGACCAAAAATGGGGAGGAGATTACGCGCTCGTTCTCCATGGCAAATACGCCGGACCAAACCCAAAAACTCCGGTTCATCATCAAAAAATACCCCGACGGAAAGTTCTCTAACGAACTTGACGCTGGCGGAATCGAGGTTGGCGCCGCGGTCACCGTCCGCGGGCCCTACGGGAGCTGCTTCCGGCGGGAAGGACGAACCGGACCCATAGTGCTGGTCGCCGCCGGGTCTGGCATGTCACCTATCTGGTCGATCTTGCATGATCATATCGCCAGCGGCGAAGATCGCCCGGTGTATTTCTTCTACGGCGCCCGCACCCGTGCCGATCTGTTCTACTTGCCCGAAATCGCTGCGATCACCACGGCAAACCCAAGCGTCACCTTCATTCCGGTGCTGTCGCACGCCGACACCGACCCCGACTGGCACGGCGCGCAGGGCTTTGTGCATCAGGTGGTCGGGACGGAACTGAAACGCCTGAATATCGAAGGCGATGGTGATGCCTATGCCTGCGGTCCGCCGCCAATGATCGACGCCCTTAGCCCGGTTCTGTTCATGCAGGACTTCGATCCAGATCGCACCTTCTATGACAAATTCACGCCGTCCACTGCACCCGCGCCCGTGAAAGCGCACTGATACCAAGGGCATAGCCCATACCAACAGGGAGAGAGACATGGTTGCCACATCAAGTTCAGTCGGCTCAGGCGCTGCGGGAGCTGCGATTTTCGCCGACAGCGAAAGCCGGAGATACCGCTACTTCGAACCCCGCGCCAAGCGCGCCACCCATTACGAAGATGTCACCGTCGACGTGCAACCCGATCCAGAGCGCTACCTTATTCAGGACTGGATCATCGCGTTTCCAAACGGTCGGGGTGCCTATGAAAAAGACAGCACCCAAGCCAAAAGCAGCAACTGGCACGCCTTTCGCGCCCCCGATCAGGAATGGGAACGCACCCACTATCAACGCCAGTCGCGCATCGAGGTGATGGTGCAGGCCGTCATTGCCAACGGTCGCAAATCGGGCGCGCAACATGCCTTTGATGCGGCTTGGGGCAAGACCCTGCAAAAACATCTGGGTGCCTGGAAGCACGTCGAGTTTGGTCTTGGCACCTCGCTGATGCAGGCGCAGCGTTATGGCTACACCCAGATGATCAACAACGCTACGTTGACCAACTCGTCCTACAAGCTGCGGCTGGCGCAAGACATCACGCTGTATCTGGCCGAGATTGGCATGGATATCGCGGGCTGGGATGATGACGCCGGCAAGTTCGCCTGGATGAACGATGAGATGTGGCAAGGCACCCGTGAGGCCGTCGAGTCGATCATGGGGGCGACCGACTATCTGGAGCAATACTTTGCCATCAACCTGGTGTTCGAGCCGCTGGTTGGGGAATTGTTCCGCTCTGGGTTCCTCATGCAGTTCGGCGCGGCCAACAACGACTTCATGACCCCTTCGGTGATTGCCGCCGCTGAAGGCGACTATGAACGCAACCTTGCCAATACCATCGACCTGATCTGGCTTTTGGCCAATGACGAAGTGTTTGGCGCGCAAAACCGGATGCTGTTCCAGACCTGGGTGATGAAACACGCAGCCTTGGCCGACAAGGCCGCCAAAATGCTGCAACCGATCTGGTCGAAGCCACATTCCAAGCCGGTCAGCTTTGAAGAGGCGCGCGCGGTATCCGAAGAGCGGTTCCGCAAGATCCTTGGCGAACTCAACCTGTCCCGCTGAAAGGAAAACCCATGTCAAATATTGCACGCGACAATTCACACGACAACATCTTCAAGGCGATGAAAGACATCACCTTCGAGAAAACCGTGTCTCATCAATGCGGTGTCACCATGTCGGATTCGGTCGAGGCCCGCGCCATCGCCGAATTCATGGATCAAAAACCGGGGGTGACGGTGACGTATAACCCCGCGCTGATCCGCATCGACGGCAATGGCAAGCTGATCTTCAAGATGGACGAGATCAGCGAATATCTGGGCCGCGAGATGACGGCCGAGTTGTTCGAGGTGAATTCCTCTACCCACTACGGCCGCATGGTGCGCACCGATGACAACACGGTGATCCTGTTCGGCGACATGAACGAGATGTTGGAATTCATCTGACAATCCGGTGCGGGGGCAACCCCGCACCGCTTCCTCAATAGCGCAATCCAAAGGGCACCCAAGATGTATGTAACCCCCGAAGGCAAAGAGATTTTCGTGCTGGATGGCCACACCCATTTCTGGGATGGCAGCCCCGAAAACCAAAAGAACATCCACGGCAAGCAGTTCATCGACTGCTTTTACGCCTACCACACCGGCCTTTCCCCCAAGGAAGAGCTTTGGGAGAAATCAAAGTTCGAAAAATACAGCGCCGATGATCTGTACAATGATCTGTTCATCGACGGCCCCGACGATATGGCGATCCTGAATTCCACCTATCTGTCGGATTTCTACAAGAATGGCTTCAATAACATCGAACGCAATATGTCGGTGGCCAAGAAATACCCCAACCGCTTTATCGTGAACGGCGCGTTTGACCCGCGCGACGGCGAAAAGGCACTGGAATACATCCACTTCATGAAGGAAACCTACGACATCAAGGGGGTGAAAATGTACACCGCCGAGTGGAACGGGGCCTCCAAGGGCTGGCGGCTGAACGACCCCGATGCCTACAAATGCTTCGAGCTGTGCGACAAGCTGGGCATCAAGAACATCCATGTTCACAAAGGCCCGACCATCATTCCGCTGAACAAGGATGCGTTCGATGTGCATGATGTCGATTACGCCGCCACCGATTTCCAGAACCTGAACTGGATCGTCGAGCATTGCGGCCTGCCGCGTCTGGATGATTTCTGCTGGATCGCGACCCAGGAAACCAACGTCTATGCCGGGCTTGCCGTCGCCCTGCCCTTCATCCATTCCCGCCCGCGCTATTTTGGCGAAATCATCGCAGAACTGTTGTTCTGGATCGGGCCGGAAAAGATTTTGTTCGGCTCGGACTACGCAATTTGGACGCCGAAATGGCTGGTGGAAAAACTTTGGGCGTTTCAGATTCCCGAAGATATTTCCGCAGAACGCGGTGGCGTGCAACTGACCGACGAGATCAAGGAAAAGATCCTCGGCCTGAACGCAGCCCGGCTTTACAACATCGACGTGGCGGCGCGCAAAGCGGAATTTGCAGCCTCGCCAATGTCGATCGCAGCCGAGTAGCCGATATGGAGCACGCGCGTATGCAAGTCCCCCAATTGGAAGACGCCCAATTGAACCAGGTATGGGCGCGGCTTGATCTGGTGATGGACCCCGAACTTGATGAACCCGTGACCGACATGGGTTTCATCGAGGCGGTGTCCATCGTCGCCCCCGCAACCGGCCAGAACGCCTGCACCGTCACCATCAGTTTTCGCCTGCCAACCTATTGGTGTTCGCCCAACTTCGCCTTTCTGATGGCCGAAGGGATCAAGCGCGAGGTCGAGGATTTGCCTTGGGTTGGCCAAGCCATTGTTACCCTGCAAGACCACATGGCGGCAGAAGAAATGAACGCCGCCATCAATTCCGGAGCAACATTCGGGTCGGTGTTTGCCGACCTGCATCCCGGCGAAGACTTGTCCGCCCTGCGCGAGAAGTTTGACCAAAAGGCGTTCCAGCGGCGACAAGAGGTGGTGCTCAAAACCTTGATTGCACAAGGGATTTCCCCCTTGGCTATCGTCACGATGCCGCTTGCCACCCTGAAAGCCATCCCCTTCGCAGACCCGGAAAATGCCCGGCAAAAATCCCGGTATCTGGATTTGCTTCAAGCCAAGAACTTGGCGTCAAACCCCGACGACATCGCCTTGCCCACCTACCAAGGCACCCCAATAGGCGACGATTTCCAAACCTATATGGGGCTGTTGCGGTCGGTGCGCATCAACATGGAGTTTTCCGGCTCGCTGTGTCGGGGGCTGAAACGCAGCCGCTACCAACAGGCCGATCTATCGGGCGACGTGCCCATTTTGGTTGATTACGCAGCGCCTTTGCCCCTTCACGCCTGCCGCTGACGGGCGATCCACAAAAACACAAAACGGCTTTGGCCGAAGGAGGAACTATGCCGAAAATCATGATCCACGGCAACGATGCGCGCCGCGCTTTGGCGCACGGTGTGCAGA